>NZ_DAWDDM010000200.1:0-3714 GCF_052354645.1 Catenibacterium sp. | reverse complement strand
TGATTCATCTGACGTTCAATCTGTTTTAATGCATATGCATAACATTTTTTTTTTAATTTTTTATTAGTGATAGATTTTCTATCTACACCCTGCTTCTGAATCGCATTTTCGATAGGTAAACCATGAGTATCCCATCCTGGAATATATGGTGTATAGAAACCTTCCATATTCTTATAACGACAAATAACGTCTTTGATAACCTTATTTAACATATGTCCAACATGCATATTACCATTTGCATATGGAGGTCCATCATGGAAAATGAAATGTTCTTTTCCTTCATTCTGTTTGATAACCTTTTCATACATGTTAGCGTTCTGCCATCTTTCTACGTAAGCAGGTTCCTTAGTAGGAAGCTTACCACGCATCTCAAAATCAGTTTTTGGCATTAAGAGTGTGCTTTTGTAATTCATATATATCCCCTTTCACAAATAAAAAAACGTCCTTCATAAAGGACGTTTGCACGCGGTACCACCTTTGTTCATATCGTTCGATATGCACTTAAGATCTTAACGCAATCAACGGCATTCCCTACTTTATTCAGGATGCAGCTCCAGAGTGATTCCTGACCAATACACCTTCACCGTTTCCACCACCCACGGCTTCTCTATAAGTTCTCTTGATCAGCGCTCTCTTTCTTCGCTTTTTTTTCTTCTTCATTAATTAAACTAAAAATTTCTGATTTGTCAATAGTTTCTAGTAATTCTGTGCTGATTTTTACAATTTCAGCCCTAAAATCTTTTGCTTCATCCTTAAAGCCTTCTACTTCATCACTTAAACCCTTCACATAATTCATAGACTCTTTAAGAATCATATTCGCATTATGCTTTGCCTTTGTAATCAGTTCACTGGCTTCCTTTAAAGCAAGACGGGAAATCTCTTCATTGGTCTTTCGTTCAACAGATTGACGATTAGCCATCGCGATATTTTCTTTTTTAACTTTATCCAACTCTTTTTCAAGTCTTCTGATTTGTAAAGTAGTTTCCTGAATTTTCTTTTCTAAAGTCTCAATCGTATCATCGACTTCTTCAGTATTATACCCACGAAGCTGCTTATTGAACATGTATCCCATAACCGTGTCCCCTCATCGATAATATTGGCCTTCTATTACATAATTATCCTGCTTTGTTCTTCTATCTGTTATGAATATCTTTACTCGGCCATGATGACGTAAAGATATTATACCGTTATTATCGCATATTTTTGAAATATCTTCAATAACTTTGTAGTTAAGCTTGACATACTGCCCATGAATGGCTTCTACTGCTTTATTGCGAGAAATGCCAAATAATGCAGCAACCATCTTATCTAAACGCAAAGAAGAAACGATTACTGTTTTAGTATAGGTATCCTGCTGAATAGAAAGACGTTCTTTACTTTCTACCAAATGAATAGAAGAGCGTTTGATACGTGTGAGATTCATACGAATATAATCACTATTTTCTGTCATACATGCAAAGGAAAGTGGCTCTTCATTGATATCACCGATACATTGACGTTTAATACCGAGATGCATTAAAGCCCCTAAGACATCGGAATGTTTGAGTTTTCCAAATGTATCATTGTAATCTACTTGAAATACTGTGACTTTAAAGTCTTCAGGTTCAAATTCATAGAAATCAGGCGCGATGAGTACTCTTTTGTTTTCTGCCCCATCAAAGCCTCCATCTGCTTCTACTTTGAGTTCATGACCAATTACACTTTCTACAATGGACTGCTGATGTGGATCAAGAAATTGTGTAAGAATCATACGTTGTGAGTAAAGTGCCTGATCCTTGTAATCTAATATTTTAGAGACGAATTCTTCATCACCTTTAAAATGTTCTAACATATTTCATAAAAAAAGTATTAGCGGATGCTAATACTTATTCCTCCGTACTTGTAGGTGTGTCATCATCAAGAGTAATTGAACCAGTTACACCGATGTTCTTAGGTGTACATAAGAAAATCTTAGGGCCAATTACCTGAATGTCACCATCAATTGCGAAAATAACACCAGTTAAGAAATCAACAACACGTTTCTGCTGTTCCTTCTGTAAACGATGTAGGTTAACGACAGCTGCTTTATTTTTCTTTAAATAACCACCAATTTCCTGAGAATCAGAATAAGCACGTGGTTCAAATAATACAAGACTAGAGTTGGCATCAAATGGCTTCAACATCTCACTTGTCTTTTTAGTCTTATTGTTTTCAAAAATATTAGAATTTTCTTCCTGTCCGTTTTGTGCAGTATTGTAATCTTCTGTATATCCTTCTTCTTCACCGAATAACCAATCTTTAACCTTATCCATACACATGTAAAACCTCCTGTTTGTTTTGTTTATTATAACACATTAGTGATGTGATTTGTATACATTTCTATTTTCTAACCCAAAGATACGTGCAGAATATGATCCTGGTTCAGTATCATTGAGGGCTTTTTCAAACATATTCATTCTTGCATCCACATTATCAATAAGTGTTAATGCTTCTGCTTCAGGAATCTGGGGAAGAACTGGAGATCCATATTCCTGTTTACCATGATGAGAAAGAATCATATGTTCTAGTAAGAATACTTCTTCTCCCTCAATATGTAATTCTTCTGCCATGTCCTTCACCATTGCATGGCCAATAGAGATATGACCTACTAAGCTTCCTTCAATAGAATAAGCAGGAACAATAGGTCCTGTGAATTCCTTAACCTTACCAATATCATGTAGAATAACACCTGCATATAGTAAATCTGCATCTAGAAAGCTATAAACGTTAATGAGCTGATCTGCAAGTTTCAACATACATAAAGTATGATAAAGAAGTCCTGAGGCAAAATCATGATGATTTTTAGTAGCTGCAGGATAGTTCACAAAAGCTGTATAATGTTTTTCAATAAGTCCATGAGTAATCGCATAAAGACGAATGTTGTGGATCTTCTTCATATACATATCTAATTCCTTCTGCATCACTGCTTTTTCAATAGGTGGCTGTGGTAAGAATAAAGCCTTCTGTTCATCATTCATTTCAATAGGCTCAAGCTTAACGATTTTCATCTGTCTCATGCCCTTATAGTTGATGATATCTCCTTTACCTCTTACAACCTGCCCTCTTTCAAATAAACGGATCTGTTCATCTGTGGCAGACCAGAGCTTTGCATCAATAGTACCTGTTGCATCCTGTAAGACAATATTTAAATAAGAAGACTTGTTGGCACCATTTGTTTTACCTACAGTGACTGAGATAATAATAGCTTCAAAACCAACTGTTTCTTTTCCTGGATTCATTTCATTAATTTTAATCATTCAATTCACTCCATATTTCATCCATCACAATCAGGATATCTTCATAATCATACCCCTTCTGCTTAAGAAAACGGCTGATACGCATCTTTAATTCCTGACCATGATATTTATTTTGATAACGTTTATATGTCTTTTCACATTCCTGTTTTAATAAAGACAATGTACGTTCATGAGAAAATTCAAAATCATAGCTATTCATAACAGAAAGAATTGTATTTTCGCTATATCCTTTATTATATAAGGTTCTCTTGATTTTTTGAATTAATCCCTGTGGAGAAAGCTTTCTATTGTTTGAATAGAGCTGATCCACAATATTAAAAGCATATTCTTTTTCTTCTGATTCGTCAAATTTTTCGATTTCTTCTTCAATTAAATGTTCTGGAATGTCTTTATTCTTTAAATCAATAAGTGCCTTTTTTAAGCCTTTACCCTTCTTAAG
>NZ_DAWDDM010000199.1:0-3732 GCF_052354645.1 Catenibacterium sp. | reverse complement strand
CCATATAATATTCTTCATCTTCTTTAGCTGCATTCTGTAATCTAGTGATTATTTCATCTTTTGTGGCTGAATCAATTTTTTCTGTATATAATCTATATTATTGTAGTTCATAATTTTAGCTCCTTGATAGTTTTTATTGCATATTCCACTCATTCTTCCAATGTATTTCCCAAATTAAGAAATTATTCCACGAATAGAGTCATATCCCCATTAATACAGCATTCATCATGGTATAAAAAAACAGCCTATTGATGAAATCCAATAAGCTGTCTTATATTTAGAGTGTTAGATTTTTATAGTTACTTACTATGCTCTGACTTTCTTCTTACGAAGTACAAATGCACAACCAACTAATAATGCAAGTGAACCAATTGCAGCAACCAATGATGTAGTTACATCAGTTGAATCACCAGTCTTAGCTGTACCCTTCTTATCATCAGTTTTAGTTGTTACTGTTGTAGTATCTTTTTTATCTGAATTAGATGGGGTAACTGTAATATTTGGTTTTTCTGAATCAGATGGGTTTGGTTTTTCTGGTTCAGTTGGGTTTGGCTTTTCTGGTTCAGTTGGTTTTGTTGGTTCAACTTTCTTAACTGGAGAAGTCATCTTCCATAACTGTGTTCCATAGAATGGGTTAGCTGTACCAATAGCCATCCAATCATCACCTGTTGCGAAAGCACGTAGACCATGGTTATATGGGTCACCAAAACCATTTGTAGTAATAGTTGTGAATGATTCACCATCAGCTGATGTATACATATCAAATCCACGCTGAGCTTTAGAAAGATATTTTAATACCTTACCAAATGCGATTAAGTTATCCTTCTTAGTGATTGTCATGAAATCTTCAAATAATTTCTTTAATTTTTCAGGAAGCTGAGAAGAAATCTGTGTGTAGTATTCATATACTTCAGCATATTCATCTGCGAATTCCTGAGAAGCTTTTTCATCTAAAGAAGATGATAATGGATCTAATCCTGAAACCATAGTAATAGCATTATTTGATGCTTCATCACTTAAGCTATTTGCTTTAATAGAGCCATCTTCAAGACCTTCTACAAGTGAATTAATCTGATCATCAGTAAGTTTAATAGTTTCTACATTATCATTAGATGTAGCAGATGCGGCCTGTGCCCCACTATATCTCTTAGATGCAGATTCAATCGCCTTCTGTACCTTTTCAGATGCAGTTAAATCAGCTTCTTCAGTATCCTCATCAACCTTAGCTCCATCAGTTTCATTGACTGTAATTGGCTGAGTTGGATATTCAGCGTTCTTGCTTAATACTAATTCAATGAAAACCTTAAGATAATTCATCTGTGATTTCCATTCTTCTTTAGACATTTTTAATAAATCACCATTTGTGAACTGTCCGATAGGCTGTAATAAGCTGCTGCTGTCAAATGTACCAAAGTACATCTTTCCATCAAATACAGTAGACTGCCAGATATACTGGTTTTCATGATGTCCAAATCCAGAACCAAGTCCAGAAATGCCACCTTTAGGGAACATCTTAGTTGCATCACCCATAACAAGTTCCATGTTTTCATCTTTATCCATACGATAAAGACTTACAGACTGTTCTAAGTTCTTAGCTAAGAATTCTACATTCTTTTTAAATACTACATCTTCTAATGCGATTTCGATATCTTCATATTCACCAATATAAAGATGATCATTGTATACTAACATGTTACATGCACCGGCACGTGTACGTTCTGGATCGATACCGAATGTATATTTAGCTCCATCTGCTTTATCACCTACAACTGGTCTCCATGTCCAAGAGCCGTCTGCTTTTTCTTCACCACATACAATCGCAAATGACTGCATTGTATGTTCATCAGGTTTGTTTTCCGGTGTACCAGTACATAAAGCAACATAAAGCTTGTTATTGAATTCCACCATTTCCCAGATAGAACCACCATAGATGCTATCTGTATAATGATATGCAGGATAATTAAATAAATCCTTCTTAGTTGCAATCTTCTTAAATGAAGACTGACCTGCTGATGGGTCTTTAGACTTTAAGATATAAGGTCCATCAACACCTACACAGCTCGCAATGAATTCACCGTTGAATTCTGTCATACCACGGATACCAGTACTGATACCTTGTTTGTATGCAGCACCTATTTCCTGTGGAGTTATACCAGTGTAGACACACTTGATATCATCTGTCTTAGGATTGATGCAGTAAATGCTAGGTAAACCAGATTTTGCACCTTTATTACGTACAGAACCACAGAAATAAAGTTTATCCTTATAACGCATAGCGTTTCTGAAAAGTGGTCCTTTACCATTTAAAGACTGAGACATTAATAATTTAGTTTCACCAGTCTTAACGTTTACTTTTACAAGAATACCATCAGAATCTTCATCTAGAGTACCATCTTCTTTTTCATGTCCATAGAAGAATGTTCCATTGAACATTGCTTTAAGTGCAGCAGTCATAACATCCTTGTCGAACTTATCGCCAAGAGTAGTATCCATTAATGTTAATGTATTACCCATTGCTGCATAACAAGTACCAACATACATCCAATCACCATAAGATGCTGCAGACCAAGCGTAACTCTGTCCCTGATCGCCTTGTCCTGTTGCACCATTTTCCCCAGTGATACCAACATTTCCACCACCTAGGTAATCAACGATACCATCAGGTGTAGATACTGCTTTGTCTGGATGAGATAACTTAGCAAAAGTATAATTACCCTTGCTGTAAGTTACCTTTGGTTGAAATTCAGAAGTATCTCCAGCTGCACTTACGGCAGAAGCACTAGAAAATGCAAGTGTAAGTGCTACGAAAGTTGCCCCAAATTTCTTAAATAGGTTTTTATGCATAATTTCCCTCCTCAATATATATTGTTTTGCATTCCGTATAACAAAATTTTATCATCAATTTTTTTGAATGTAAAGCGTTTGCAAAAAACACAAATTGTACAAAATGACCTATTTGTACAAATAGTTACTTATAAATATTTTGTTTATACCAGTTACTGTTTTAAAATCAATATTCAACTTAAGTTTTTTCATAAAAAAAGATTATCTATTTCATTTAAAATCAATAATATTCGTCATTTTATTTCACTAATACTCAAATATCATAATTAGTGTTTCTCTTTAATTACTTTTACTTTTTATATAATAGTATTACTTAGTGGTGATTTTTAATGCTTTTTTTAGCATTATCATAAATGAATGCAGGATGAATGATTCACTTCCTAGACTAGGTCCTGTGAATGGCTAAGGATATACCATGTAAACAAACTAATTATTCATCAACAATACATACTTCATCTTTAAATAGAATTCTTACCGGTTCTACTAATTTAAAATTCATATCTTCAGATAATCCACCTGCATTATGATGTGCTTTGATATCTTTTTTTTCACCTTTATTAAATAAACCATGATTTACATGGACACATGCCAACTGATGAGCAATCGCTATAATTAAAAGAGCTACAACTACAGAAGTAATCCACTCCTCCTGAAAGTGCAAGAAGAACCTTCTTATCTCCTACCTGTTCTTTAATAAAAGCATGGCAAGAACTGCTTATTCCACTTTAAAAACAATGCATTATAAAATGAATTCCTACTAATGAGGGGTTCATTTTATTATATGTATTCAACTAAAAACCACAATTTAATTATACAACTCTACAATACCATCTTACATAACAATGAAAACATCGAGAAAACCTTGAAAATCAATAATATGGATAAGTA
>NZ_DAWDDM010000198.1:0-3738 GCF_052354645.1 Catenibacterium sp. | reverse complement strand
CATGCGCAAATATTGCGCCATAAAGACCTGATCCTACTACTAGATAATCATATTTCATATTGATGTCCTTCTTTCGTCTCTTCAATAATACCATAATCTCTATAATAAAACGAGGGTTGATATACAACCCTCGTCACTTAAAGAAATCCATATCTTTTAGATAATTATTTCCAACTGTCATATCATATTGTACAAGCTTATATTCTTTTAATAATTGTTTTTGGTCAGAAGTAAGATCTTTGTATTTTACATTCTGCCCTTTTTCATTTATAAAGGCAATATTAGAATTCCCTGTTGAATTAGCGGCCGATTTAGTGGTAATAGCAGGCAATTCATCAAGAACTGTTTCTAATAAAGCTGTATAAGGTGTTGTTTTTGTACGTGTTTGTTTTTGTACAAGGGACATAAAGTCTGTTGGAGAAACTAGATCATAAGAGCTGTATGTTCTTGTATTGAGATGTTCTCTTGCATATTTATTAGAATAAATAAAGTAATCTGTTTCATGAAAAACACTATTATATTTTGCAGGATTACTATCCCAATATATACCAGGTAAATGATCTCCATAGAATACATAGGTAATAGGCTTTTCAATACTGTCAAGCTTTTCAATAAAGTTCTTAACAGCCTGATCTGTATAATGAAGACCCATAGCATATTCTTCAATTCGATCCTTGAAATTTTCATCTATTGCAGAATTTCCATTTGCGATAAACTGATCTTTATGGTCATAGACATTTTTGTCATAAGGCATATGATTCTGCATTGTGACAAGATTAATAAACTTGCTGCCTTTCGCATTAACGATTTCATCAATCGTATTGGCATAAGCCGTCTCATCTGATAAATAAAGACTACGATCAATATAAGACTGATGTTTAATTTTATATTGAGAACCTAGATACATAAATTTATTAAAACCAAAGTTGTTATAAACAGTCTGTCTGCTATAAAAAACACCAATATAAGGATGAATAGCGACTGCCTGATTAAATAGTCTAGAAAAAGCATAAGCATAGCTTTGTCTAGGAACAAGCTGCGTATAAGGTGTAAGTCCAGAAGAGAATAAACCCAGGTTAAAACTGGTCAACGCCATATATTCCATATTCGCTGTGCCTCCACCATATCCAGCGCTATACATGAGACCCGAAGTAGTAGATTGCATCAAACTTCTAATATAAGGGATAGGATCATTTGATAGCGTAAGTTCTGGAATGCGTGATGGATCTGCAAAGCTTTCACTTAATCCCATAATAATGATCTGATTATCCCAGTCATTTTTTCTATATTTATTAATCACATTTGATTGTTTTTGGTATTTAGTCGCTATTTTCTGTATAATCTTCTTATTATAATTAATTGGATTATCCATCACAGATATATCTATGTTATTTAAGAATTGTAATACAGGTCCGTTGACTTTTGCCCCATAAAGCTGATTATAGAAATAAGGTTCATCCCCTAATCCACGCATCAGCATGTTGAGATAATTGCCATCATGATTCATCACCAGTGTACTGCTAAAGAAAATAATAGTAACTAGGATCCACATAACACTTCTTCTAAGGCTCATATGTAACGCCAGAGGATGTTTCTTTTCTAGATAGATAATAAGTGCTACGACTACTACAATTAATACAACTGCAAGAATAATGACACCAGTCCCCATCATAACAAGCAAGCTCTTAAGTGCTTTGATCATCGCTAAATCTGCTGGAATAATAGGCTCATCACGGAATAATATTTTAAGATAATTAGCGACAATGACTACTATTTCCATAAATCCTGTTAATAAACCAGATACCCAATAACGTCTTGTAAATATCATCAAGAAATGAGCAACAAGTACTAAAATAAAGGTATTTAATAATACAAAAAATTGTCTTCTAAAAAATATATAAAAGAACACATTATAAGATAAAGTAGTATTTATTGGATTGATTGTAAGTGATGCGTTCATCACAATAAATGAAATAAATGAAAAAATATAAGCCAATAACAACATCATTAATCTTGTTTTATTCTTTTTTAAGAAGCTTTTAAAGAGCTGAAGCTCTTTTTTGAGCCATTCATTACTTAAACTAAATGATTTAAAGTGCTGATTGATCTTGTTTTTTAGTTTATAAATACCTGGTATTTTAATTAATAAAGCATTTAGAATAATAAAGAACATTATAACAGCCAAAGCTTCCCAAACAGCTAATAATAGAAGCTTTTTAGAAGTCGTTCCCACAAGACCTTCATTCCAGCTAATGAAAGTTGTAAGTCTGTTGGCACCAATCAATATAAGTGAGGCAATAGGTAAATAATCTAATGAGTTATGTTCAGTAAATGAGATATGACTTAAAAGTCTCACTATTTCTAAGGCGATAAAGACTTCAAAGAATGATGTTGAAGTTGTAAAGCGTAAAGCAGTGGACATATCCCCATGGACAATATCTGAGCATAAAGGCATGAATCCTGCACATAATACATCTAGCAAACCAATGATGATAAATGGTATATAAGTAAATTTTTGATCTGCATCTATTGCCCCTAGATAAAATAATACAAAGGTAAATGATGTGCTATAACCATTTCCAAACCCAAAGATATCCTGCCCATTGAATACCGGTAATAGAACCATCATCATTAATATGATTTTAAGATAACATGTATTGACTTTCTTTAAGAAAGGATAACAGATCAAGCTTAATATAATACCTGTAACCACCGGAGAAACATTTCTGATAATAGGCAAGAAAATACAATAAATAGCATTTGTATCGATACTTTTAGTTAGCAAAAAGCAGCCTATGGCACTGATCAAACCTGCTAGTACGCTATAAAGCCATATTTTAGTACCCTGAGCCAAAGTATTCTCTTTCTTAGAATAAATAGATCCTAAAGAAATAATGACTAAATCAAGTCCTAGTAATGTAATAAGATGGCATACTTGTAAAGCACTCATTAGTAGGCTGACATTATTTGTATTTAGTATCCTTGCATTAGAATTAAAAAATAATTGATCTATGAGCATCAAGAATATTCCTAGAACCATAGATAGATATGCTGTATGTGTCTTTTTCAAAACAGTTTTCTCCCTTTTTCTATTCAATGAGAACTACTATACCATTTTAACATAAAAATAACATTAAACAATACAAGAAAAATGCTAGAAAAAAAGAGACTTTTTTGGGGTCTTTAATTTTTGTGGGGGTCAGACCTTCGCTCTAAATATTTGGGGGTCTTGGAAACAGCACCTTTAAATCTGTGGGGGTCACACTCTGGCTCCCACTTTTTCAAGTATTTTTATGTAATTAAAAACCTTCCGCTGTATCATTAATTTGCTCATATTAACTAAAAGCGAAAGGAGATCACAAATTGAATAATGATCTAAGAATTATTTTAGGGGATTATGAATCCTTTGTATAGTCTCATACGACTGAAATCATTGAAAAAGAAGTGATTTATTATATTACGCTTAAGAGAACCATTATTTCTTGTCCTGAGTGTGGCAGTAGAATGAATATTAAGGACTATAGAAAATGTAAAGTCATACATAACATGATAAGAGGCAAGAACACTTCTCTAATACTTAAAAAGAGAAGATTAGTATGTCCTCAATGTAATAAAGTAATGACAGAAGAAAATCCATTTACTAAAAAAAGTCATAGCAGATTATCTCAAACTTCAGAGCTGGAAAGTGTGAAACAAAAATCAATCAAAACGTATAAAAAAAGACAAACTTAAAAACAA
>NZ_DAWDDM010000197.1:0-3739 GCF_052354645.1 Catenibacterium sp. | reverse complement strand
TGAACACATTTAATCACAATAGTCGATATATTTAGTTACTTATATTTTCCTCCTTTTTGATTATTATAGTATAGTTCTGCTCCTATTCCTACCAAATAGTATGAATTGAGTATTCGAGGAATGAGTTTCCTTTATCTTTCTATGTAAAAGTATTCTAAACAAGAAATAAGTGGCTTACACATATATATACTCATTCATCAGAGTGAATTACTTCCTATTTTTTGAATTATTTTCATTATTTGTATTCATATCTAAAATAGTGTAGAATACAAAAAAACGGAGGATATAAAGATGTTATCATTTGAAAGTGATTATACAGAAGGGGCACATCCTGCCATTCTAGAAAAATTTATTGAAACAAATATGGATCAGCAGTCAGGATATGGAGTAGATGTATATTCTGAATCTGCAAGAAAAAAGATTGCGAAAGCATGTGGTAAAGAAGAAGCTGATATTTACTTTATTACAGGTGGTACACAGACTAACCAGTTAGTCATTGATACAATGTTGAAGCCTTATGAAGGTGTTGTCGCTGCAGTGACAGGCCATGTGGCTGCTCATGAAGCGGGGGCTATTGAATATACAGGACATAAAGTACTCACTGTCCCACAGTATTTAGGTAAGTTAAAAGCATCAGATGTCAAAGAATTAGTAGATACATTCTATAACGATGCTAACCATGAACATATGGTATTCCCAGGTATGGTTTATATTTCTCATCCTACAGAATATGGCACACTTTATACAAAAGAAGAATTAAAAGAAATCTCAGATGTTTGTCATGCTTATAATTTGCCTTTATTCTTGGATGGTGCAAGACTTGGTTATGGTCTCATGTCTTATGATACTGATGTAACACTAGAAGATATTGCAGAACTTACTGATGTATTCTATATCGGTGGTACTAAAGTAGGGGCATTATGTGGTGAAGCTGTTGTATTTACTAAGAATAATACTCCAGCACACTTTGTAAACCTTATTAAGAAGCATGGTGCTTTACTTGCAAAAGGACGTTTAAATGGTGTTCAATTTGATGTTCTCTTTACAGATGACCTTTATTTCAAGATTTCAAGGCATGCGATTGATATGGCTGAAAAGCTTAAAACAATCTTTAAAGAAAAAGGTTATGAATTCTATATTGATTCCCCTACAAACCAGCAGTTCTTTATTGTCGATAATAAGAAACTAGAAGAACTAGAAAAGCATGTACGCTATGGTTTCTGGGAAAAGTATGATGATACACATACGGTAGTACGTTTTGCAACAAGCTGGGCTACTACAGAAGAATCTATTGAAAAACTTAAAGAACTATTATAAAAAGATTCCTTCACGGAATCTTTTTTAATGCCATGATGTGGTATGTTCATCTATAACCTGACCATTTTCTATTTTATAGAATCCTAATATCGTTGTATAACCATTCTTAGTTTCCTGATAAACATATTCATGCTCATGAGTTTCATAATAATTCAAATGACGTGTGACACCATCTTTATTATATACTGTGGCATACATCCATCCTTTAGCACTGATACCATAATCTATATCATCATAATTAAGATAATCAGCGACCATCTTTAATTCTTTTCTAATCTCATCGGCATTATTATTAGCCATATCACCTTTAGTTGTTATTTCATCCTGACCATTCACAATAGAACTATTTGTCTTGCCATTATAATAAAGATTATAAAGTGTATCATCCTGCTCAGTTCCTTGAATCACAACACCTACATGATCCTTATACCAGCTCACACTCCACACTTCTTCTCGAATACTTCCACCATCATCTGATAATGTAAAGTCCATCTTATTGATTATCGTATCATTCTTTTTAAGAAGCAGACGTCCATCTGCACTGCTGAAGAATAGAGGCGCTCCGACTGACTGCATCACAACCTCATATTCATAATAAGATTCTTTAGCTACTGTTTCGACATGATACTCGATCATGTAGATAAAAAGACCATAGAGTAGACCAAGAACGAGTACAATACTTAATACGATTCCTAGAATCACCTTTAATACTTTTTTCATATAGTCTCCTTATAAAAAAAGAAGATCTTTCGATCTTCTTATCTACCAGCACCTGCGTAATGAGATGCATAATAACCGCTATTTAATGAAGATACTGTAACACCAGTACTTGAGTTGGCAGCATGAACAAACTGTCCATTACCGATATAGATACCTACATGTGAGATACCTGACTTATAAGTTCCTGCGAAGAATACTAAGTCACCAGCACTTAAGCCATCCTTAGATACTCTTGTAGTTCCACTATACTGAGCAGAAGCAGTTCTTGGTAATGATTTACCATTCTGTCTATATACCCATGAAGTGAATCCAGAACAGTCAAATGCTGTTGGTCCAGAAGCACCAAATACATAAGCAGAACCTACTTTAGATAAACCAGTTCCAACAATACCACTGTGTCCACCCTTGACGCTTGTTCCACCTGCATTGTATCCACCTCTAGATGGAGCGGCAGCGACAGTCACTTTAGCACTTGCATTTGCTGTATTACCAGCATTATCAGTTACTGTATAGTTAACTGTATAACTTCCAGCTTTAGAAGTATTGACAGAACCACTTACATTCACCTTGCTTGTCACATCACCATCAAGATTATCGATAGCAGATGCAATATTAGACTTTGCATCAAATGAACCACCATTCTTTACATTAATATCAGTAGACTTTAATGTAATAGAAGGAGCTGCCATATCAGCTACAGTCACATCATAAGTATTTTCAGTCTTATTACCACTTGCATCAGTTGCAGTTACTTTAATAGGCTGAGTACCATCTAACTTCTTAGTATCAATTTCACCTTCTACAGATAAAACTGGATTCATATCATAGTTATCCTTTGCTTCAACATAATTGTTGATATCAAAGTTATCACCATAATTGACTACGAAATTACCATTCTTTAAGTTCATTTCAGGAGCAGATGTATCACCTACATTAAATGTAAATGTCTTAGTAGCGATATTACCCATGTTATCTTCAACAGATGCATTGATCACCTGTTGACCTAACTGAGTTGTATCTAATTCCTTATCAAAATTAATAAAATCTGTTACATCACCATCAACATTATCAGTTGCTTTGATGTAATCCTTTAAATTACTACTACCATTTGCTTCAACATTGATGACAAATCCATCATCAGTCTTAGATTCAAGAACTGGTGCTTCATTATCTACAACCTTAACATTAACAGTCTTAGTTGATTCATTGTTGAAAGAATCCTTTACTGTTACGTTAACAGTATAAGTTCCTAACTGGTTCTTTTCATAAGATTCAGCATGAATCTTAGTTTTTAATGTATCAGTATGATCTCTGTTATCAGAGATTGCAAAATCACTAGCTTTTAAGACAGTTCCATAAGGAACTTCAATTGTATTTGAATGTACAACAGGTGCTGTTCTATCAGCAGCTGTATAACCCACGATTGCGAAAGCGGAAATAGCAAACACAGGAATGAACATTGTCTTCTGAGTTCTTACTCTATTAGATACGAAACTCATGATTTCTTTTGTTTTCTTATCCATTTTTCTCTCTCCTTTTGTCTTTCGACAGGCTCTATTATAACACCTCATATTAAAAAATAAAGAAAAATCTTAAGAAATAATTAAGAATTATCAAATTATGCAGTATTTATCATATAAAATTGAATTAAGAAAATTTTAAAAATAACTTAAGATTTATACAAAAAGGCCTATTTTGTAAG
>NZ_DAWDDM010000196.1:0-3777 GCF_052354645.1 Catenibacterium sp. | reverse complement strand
GCCTAGAAGTGCAGTCATATGGCCATCATGTCCACAAGCATGCATGATTCCTTTATGAGTAGAGGCAAAATCTACACCTGTTTCTTCATTGACAGGTAAGCCATCAATATCTGTTCTAAAAGCCACTGATTTACCATAGCCATGATCAATAAAGACATAAAGTCCTGTTTCTAATAATGGCTGTGGCTGATACCCCATCTTTTCCAGTTCTGCTTTTAGGTAAGCTGTTGTTTGTGTCTCTTCTAATCCTAGCTCAGGAATCTGATGTAGATCCCTGCGCCATCTCTTTAAATCATCCATGATTAAATCTTTCTTAAATCATCCATTAACTGAGTCTTATCTTTTGTCTGGTCGTCTTTTTCTTCTTTCACAATACGAGCTGGGTTACCAACTACTACTGCACCTGCTGGTACATCCTTAGTAACGATAGAACCTGCACCTACGACAGCACCCTTACCAATTCTTACACCTTCAATAACAACCGCATTGGCACCAATTAATACGTCATCTTCTAAGACAACTGGGTTTGCTGAAGGGGGTTCGATAACACCTGCAAGCACTGCACCTGCACCAACGTGACAATGTTTACCAACTTCAGCACGTCCTCCAAGTACTGCACCCATATCAATCATAGAACCTTCACCAATCTTAGCACCAATATTGATAACTGCACCCATCATGATAACTGCATTATCTCCAATAGTGACATGTTCACGGATAAAGCAGCCTGGTTCAATACGAGCATTGATATTTGTCATATCAATCATAGGAATCGCACTATTACGACGATCCTGTTCCATATAAGTTTCTGTAATCTTATCTTTGTTTTCTTCTAAATAAGCACGGATTGCATCTAAATCTCCAATACAGATTTTTGAATCTTCTGTACCAAACATCTTGAATCCTTCAGCCTTAGGTAAATCATGACCATTGATATATACCTTGACTGGTGTCTGTTTTTTCGCATTTCCAATATACTGGATAATTTCTTCTGCAGTTTTAAGCATAGTCTTCCTCCTTTAATGTACCTTCAAAAGTAGTCCTTGCAGGACCTGTCATAAATATCTTCTTATCACGGAGTTCAATCTGTAAATGACCCCCTAATAATTCTACATCCACTTTCTCATCACACTTGTTGTTGAGATAACTTGCATACATCACAGCACATGCACCTGTACCACAAGCCATTGTTTCACCACTGCCTCTTTCCCATACACGCATCTTTAGATGTTCTCTATCAACAACCTTTACAAATTCTGTATTGACTGATTCAGGGAATAAAGAAGCATGCTCAAACTTAGGACCAATTGCTTCGATATCAAAATCAAGTGTATCTACATACTGGATGACATGCGGATTACCCATAGAAACAGCTGTACAATAATATGTATTACCATCTATTTCAATAGGTGCATTCACCATCTCTACTTTAGAATAATTCACCGGAATATCAGAACATAGAGTAATTGGTTCACCCATATCTACACAGACACTTGTTACCTTTCCATCTTCTACATTCAATTCACAGGTTCTTATTCCTGCAAGTGTTTCAATCTTCAATGTTGTCTTATCAGTTAAGCCTTGATCATACACAAATTTAGAAAAGCAGCGGATTCCATTTCCACACATCTTTCCTTCACTACCATCAAGGTTGAACATACGCATTCTGAAATCACATGTTTCACTTGGTAAGATGATAATGACACCATCACTGCCAATACCTATATGACGATTAGATACCTTCTTGATAAATGTTTCATCTGTTGGAACATTCTGATTGATTCCATCAAAGTAAACATAATCATTCCCGATACCTTCCATTTTCAAGAATTTCAACATTTTCTTTTACACCTTTCTTGTTCATACTCTGAACTTAATGAAAGTATAACACAAAATTATCACTGTGACACTAACTAATATTTATACAAATTATCGTAAGAATCGATGATCATAATCGTCTTCTCATCAATCATAGTAAAGAGATATTTCACAATATCATGATGTAAGGCAACACATCCCATTGTATAGTCATGAGTGCCAAAACAATGAAAGAAATAAGCACTCCCCTTTCCTTTAATACACTCCTTATTATAGTTAAAGAAGGCTGTGTATTCATAAGGCTTTGCATAATCGATGAGATGTTCATCATTCTCTTTTGTACAATGAGAATGGTCCATAGTCTTTTCATCCACAAACTCATTATAATACTGTTCACCACACCAATAATCATCTTCAGTAATCTGATGATAAGGCATTATTGTACCAGGATCTGGCGCAATACCCATGAGTTTACCAAAAGTATATTCACCTATAGGTGTTTGTCTTGCTCCTTCTTTTCCTGCACCCATGCCTCTTTGTCCAATAAGTGCTGGTGTTTGTAAGACAAGCTCCCATTTTTCTTCTTTCTTATAATAATAGAATGTCGCATGACTTGTATCATAATGATCGACACAAACCAAAAAGAGTTGATCTGTTTTCTTTGATGCTTTTAAAGAATCTATATCCATGTAAATCCCTCCCTCATCATTATATGAAAAAACAATCCGAAAATACAATTTCTTTCAGATTATTGACAAATTCAGATATTTAAAACCATCTATAAGTCCTGTTGTTCTTTTCACAGGTCTTTCTCATCAAATTGATGAGTCATTTCTATTATTACATCCCATTTATAAGAAACAAAAAAGTCGCAAGACCACAAATTTTCTTAATTGAAGTGTGGACACTTACGACATTAACTATACATTCAATTTTGTTTACTTACAGTCTAGAAAAGATAGTTTTTATCTTCTTTCTAGTAATGTCTAGCATAATATTCATCAAATGTTAATTGACTCTCTTCTACCTTTTTAGCTAAATCTTTACCCACATAACGAATATGCCATGATTCATAATGATACCCTGTCAAATCTTCTTTATCCTTTGGGTAACGTAGAATGAAACCATATTGACTTAATTGACTTAAAAACCATTTATAGCAAGGATGATTAACAATATCTTCATATTTGTATTGATCTAAAGCAACATCAAGTCCTAGACCTGTTGTATGCTCACTATGACCGGGACGTGAACATGTTTCATCGGCCTTTGCAACATCATAGGTTTCTACCATATGGTTATAAATTTCTTTTTGCCAAAGTGTAGAACGATAGCCAGAAGTTACGTATAACTCAAAGCCCTTTTGATAACAAGCCTCTTGTAAAGCAATAAAATCATCATATAAGACTTTTCGAGCAGTATGTTTACTATAGAGAAGACCATACTTTTTAGCTTTATTATTGATTTCAACAAGATCATCGTGTGCATAGTTTTCATCTAACTGATAATATTTATTCACAATGGTATTTAAATCATTAGGATGTTCTTATTTTATAATATGATCATAGAAATCATAATCACGATTCATATTTACAAGTGTAATAATCTCTTCTTTCGTTAGATGAGGATGCTTATTTTTATATAAAGTATAACGTTCTTTATATTCTGGATGTTCATAACTTATAGATTTTATTTTTTCTTTACTGGCTGTTTAACTTCTTTAGGCAAGAAAAAGAAAAAACAGATCAATAATGCAAAAATAAGTGTTATAAATAAAATGCTCTTCATTTTCATAGAACAACCTCGATTTCTTCTTGTTAATCATTTGTTCAAAAGAATATACCGTTACAACATTTTCACTAAAATCAAAAGATAAGACTGCTCACACATTTAGTTTATCATAAAATAGGGTAGACAAGAAATAGTATTAATTTAAAGATTAATCACTATTTCCTTGCC
>NZ_DAWDDM010000195.1:2367-3790 GCF_052354645.1 Catenibacterium sp. | reverse complement strand
GGTTAGGTGGGGGAGATATCAAGATGTTAGGTGTATGCAGTCTTTCTTTAGGTATTTATCAAACGTTAAGTATCTTATCTATTGCCTGTTTCTTAGGAATCATCTTCTCTTTTATAAAACAAAAGAAGATGATTCCTTTTGGTCCTTTTATTGCACTTGGATGGTTAACTATATCTTTATTTGACAGTTTCTTAATCCTGTAATACTATTTTTGTCATAGGGGGACTCTTATGACATCACTTTTTGAAGAAACATTTAATGAACCTCTTCCTTCAAGACTGAGACCTGATAATTTAGATGAATTTGTTGGGCAGACTCATCTAGTAGGAAAAGGAAAAATACTAAGAAGACTTATAGAAACAGATTCTATTTCTTCAATGATCTTCTGGGGACCACCAGGAGTAGGTAAAACAACACTCGCAAGAATAATTGCTTCTCATACACATTCTTCTTTTATTGATTTCTCAGCTGTGACTAGTGGTATTAAAGAAATAAGAGAAGTGATGAAACAGGCAGAAAATAATCGTGTCTTTGGTGAAAAGACAATTCTATTTGTGGATGAAATACATCGTTTCAATAAATCCCAGCAGGATGCTTTTTTGCCTTTTGTAGAAAAAGGAAGCATTATACTTATAGGTGCGACAACTGAAAACCCATCATTTGAAATCAATGGAGCTCTTTTGTCACGTTGTAAGGTATTTGTCCTCAACGCACTTGAAGAAGAGGATATTGTTTCATTACTCAAACATGCCATTTCTAGTCCAAAGGGCTTTGGAAATTTAAATATTGATATATCTGATGATTGTTTACACCTTATTGCATCTTTTAGTAATGGTGATGCAAGAAATGCGTTATCCACTCTAGAAATGGTTATTAATAATAGCGACGAGAAGGATGGCATCATCCATGTTACTAAGACAATCATTGAACAATGTACACAAAAGAAATCTCTTTTATATGATAAAAAGGGTGAGGAACATTATAATCTCATTAGTGCCTTACATAAATCAATGCGTAATTCAGATCCAGATGCAGCTATATATTGGCTTGCTAGAATGTTGGAGGCGGGAGAAGATCCTCTTTATGTCGCAAGAAGAGTGATTCGCTTTGCGAGTGAAGATATTGGTTTAGCAGATCCCCGTGCTTTATCTATTGCAAATGATGCTTATACAAGCTGTCATTATATTGGTATGCCTGAATGTTCAGTTATATTAACGCAGGCTGTTGTTTATATGTCCATGGCTCCTAAATCCAACTCTTTATATGTTGCCTATGAAACAGCTAAAAAAGATGCCTTAAAAGAATTATCTGAACCTGTACCATTGGTTATTCGTAATGCGCCTACAAAACTTATGAAGAAACTACATTATGGGGAAGGCTATCAATATGCTCATGATACAAAAGAGAAAAATACTAATAAGCA
>NZ_DAWDDM010000195.1:0-2357 GCF_052354645.1 Catenibacterium sp. | reverse complement strand
CATTAAAAGGCAGGGAGTATTATATTCCAGGTACTCAAGGTGCAGAGAAACAATATAAGAATAGATTAAATGAAATCAAGAAATGGAGAAAAGAAAATCAATGAGTTATTGCATAAAATGTGGTCATGAATTAATAGAAAAAGAAAATGGAATAGATGGTATGGTACCTTATTGTCCAAACTGTCAGGAATTCAGATTCCCAATGTTTAATAGTGCAGTCAGTGCGCTTGTACTCAATCCCAAAAAAGATAAAATCCTTCTCATCCAACAATATGGACATAAGGATAATATCTTAATTGCAGGTTATGTCACAAAAGGAGAAAATGCGAAACAGGCTCTTTTTAGAGAAGTCAAAGAAGAAACAGGTCTTACTATTTCTTCTTATGAATTCAATGATAATGAATACTATGCTCGTACTAATACATATATAAATAACTATGTCGTTGTTGTAGAAGATGAATCATTCCACTGTAATGAAGAAGTAGATTATGCAAAATGGTATGATCTAAAAGATGCAATGAATATCATTAAGCCTGATTCTTTAGCTCAGGAATTACTTAGAAGATATCTTTATAAAAGAGAACACAATCTTGTTTTCACAAGATAAAAGACGACTATTTGAAGTAGTCGTCTAGTAAGTCATTTTTAATTGTGAATATAGGGTTTCCCATATAACCGGGAGCTACTTCAAATTGATCAAAGCAGATGACAAGTTCACCTTGTTTATTAATATAGTAGCTTTGATTCTTCGAAATACTTTTAAAACGAGGATTATCATTCTTTTGACACCAATATACTTTATTGGTGTCTTTTTTCATTTCTGCTTTCATCTGTTTAAGTATCTCTTTAGAAATCACTTTTTTATAGTCACTATTCTTAAAATAAGCAGAAAGAGGGATACTCTTTCCTGTGGATTTGTTGATTGTATAATAAACGTTCTTTGTGTAACTATCTGCACGTGCTTTATTTAGCTCTAATTTAAGAGTAAATAACTGGTCTGTATTATAGACAATCTCATGATTAATAGAATAATAACTTCCGCTTTTTTCCTCTTTTGAAATAAAATTCTTAATAGTAGATGCCATCTTACGATTCACTACATCAAGTGCTTCCTGTTTATTATTATCTGCAGTTGTAATCCATGGGATATGGGATTTCTTCACATCTACAGTAAATAGGTTAGACAGAGTGAGTCTATTTGGTGTATTGGTATCTTTATTGAGTTGATGATTGATCAGTATAAGTATAGCTACAAGGACAATAAAAGAAAGTCCTATCTTTTTCCAAAATGTTAGTTTATGCATAATATCACCTATTTCACATTATACACAAAAAAACTGTTCATGACGAACAGTTTTACTCACCAAATGAGATTCCTACAAGCTTTGCGCTTTGTACGATTTCTCCTTCAGTATCTACAAATTTTAATTTTCCTGCAGTAGCTTCTAATGGAATATGTGTAACATGATTTCCTTGTAATACAACATATTCACCATAATGTTTCTTAATGATGAGTCTTGCACCTTCTACACCAAAACGTGTAGAGATTTCACGATCATAACTATCAGGATTACCACCACGCTGTGCATGACCAATACATGATACACGAATCTCGGCATCAATTTCCTGACTTAATTCATCAGCTACTTCATAAGCTACAGAACGACCATTTCTTGCAAGTACTTTTGCTTTATAGTCTTTTTTCTTCATTAGTGCATCTGCTTCAGAAATAGCACCTTCAGCACAGGCAATAATTGCATAGTTCTTTTCGTTCTTTAATGTTTCTTTAACCTTTTTCGCAACAACTTTAATATCATATGGAATCTCAGGTAAGAGGATAACATCAGCACCTGCTGCAATACCAGCAGATAAGCAGATATGTCCTACCTTATGACCCATAACTTCAATCACAAAGACACGGCTATGACTTGCGGCTGTTGTCTTGATTTCATCTAAGTAACGTGTCGCAATGGCTGTGGCAGAAGAATAACCAAATGTATAATCTGTACCCCAGGCATCATTATCAATTGTCTTAGGTAATGCAATTACATTTAGTCCTTCCTGTGATAACATATTAGCACTTTTAATAGAACCATTACCACCTAGTACAACTAAGCAGTCCAATTCAAGTTTCTTATAAGTATTCTTCATCGCTTTGACTTTATCAAAACCATTTTCAATAATACGCATACGTTTGAAAGGACATCTTGAATTTCCAAGAATTGAACCACCTACGTTTAAAATATCATAAAAATCTTTAGGCTTCATTTTTTTGTATTTTTCATACATTAATCCTTTATAACCATCAATAAAGCGATTGATTTGAACATCTTTCACATTTCTATAAAGAGTTATAG
>NZ_DAWDDM010000194.1:0-3818 GCF_052354645.1 Catenibacterium sp. | reverse complement strand
AATGATATGAAGTAGAACTTGTATATTACACAGGTTCTTCTTATTCTAAAATAAGAGGAACAATACAAATAGTGAATCTCAATTATCACTATATTTATATCAATAACCATAAAATACAGCTTAAAAATATCTTTTCACTAGAATTATAATATGTTCTTTTTCTTCGTCCAATCTCTTGCCACACCCTATCTATAAATAGTAACTAAGATATAATAGAGAACAAGAGGGGAAGTGAAGCGCATGCTGAATTATCAAAAACTATTAATGCCCTATAAGAATTTCAAGGGCGAACATATGATTGTCTATGCCTTTGTGCATAACAAGTCCTATAAGCTCTCAGATCAGGCATCGACAATCACAAATTTGATTGATACATATCAGCTAGACGCTGATAAGAAGGAAAAGATCTCTGCAATATGTTATATGCATGATGCGAGGATCAGACAAAACGAAATCGTCATGAATATTGACGATGATGAGCTTTATATAAAGCTCAATGAATTTGGGAAAATGTTGGTGGAGATAGAAAATATCTTCACACAGGAAAGTGCATATTCACAATAATATGCACTTTTTTCTTTGTTTTAATGCATATGATAGATATTTCTAAAAAGTCTATCATATGCTATAATAAGTGTGAAGAAGGTGAATAAGATGTGTAAAACAAGAATACAAGAAGAAATAGAAGCCCTTATGTCTCTCTATCATCTTGGTAAAGCACCATTATCTTATGCTTTAGGCTTTGGAGAAGTCACTATTACAAGATATTTACAGGGAAGTACCCCTCATCCTGACTATGCACAAGTTATTCACAATGCACTATGTGATATAGACTATATGATGGATTTAGTGAATAAGAACTATGAAAAGATGGGACCAGCCTTTAAAAAGGCAATTAATAGATGTCTCACTCTTAAATCACAATTTTCATGTTCAAAAGAAATCTTGCAGGTGATCTCTTATCTCTTTTATAAACTAGAAGAACTCACACCTATGCAATTAGAATCCTATCTATACTTCATACAGGCTTATTCCTATCCACAGCCACTCTTTTATGAACATTGTGAAGCATGGAAGCAAGGTGTCATCTATCCTGATGTCTATCACTTATTCTCTACATTCCCATTTAGAGTACAAGATGATATGCGTTATAAGATCATTGAAGATGCTTATTTAGATCTAGATGAAAATAAGAAAGAATACATAGATGAAATCCTCAATACATTCTCTCGTTACCCTTTAAAAACACTTATAACACTCACTAAAACAGGACCATGGAAGAATAATTATAAAGAAGGGGAAATCATTATCATTCCTGCAGAAGATATACAAAACTATTTCAAGAGGCACTAATATGGAACAATTTTACAACATACTCAAAGAATCACTTAATGAAGAAATGGGATGGATGATTGATCACATATATGAAGACTATAAGGATACTAAAGATGTATTAGGCTTTTCGTTAAGCTGTGAGAAGATATTACGTCTATACTTTGGAACAGACATTCATGAGCAGCTTAAAGATTTACTTATATATGTCTTATATGTCTATCTTGATTATGATGACGATAAGATAGAACTATTATTGAACGACTATGACCCTGAACATAATCGATATATACAATAATACATTTAGAATATATGTAAATATATACTAAATGCATAAATGTAAGTTACTAATAATATAAATAGATTGGATAGCACATAAAAATGAAGTATAATAGTAAACAGAAAGGAAGTGTTAATTGTGTGGTATCAAGAAACAGTATTTTATCAGATTTGCCCACTAGGACTTTGTGGTGCGCCTGAAGTAAATGATGATATCCAGGCTCATCGTATTTTAAAAATCAAGGACTTTGTCCCTTATCTACAAGAATTAGGAATAGGTGCTGTGTATTTCAATCCTGTATTCAACAGTGATTCTCATGGCTATGATACGCGTGACTATAATCTCATCGATACGCGTTTAGGTACAAATGAAGATTTTGCGGAAGTATGTAAAACACTCCATGAACATGATATTAAGGTTGTATTAGATGGGGTATTCAACCATGTTGGTAGAGGCTTTTTTGCGTTTAGAGATGTCCAGGAAAAAGGACCTGCAAGCTCATATGCCAATTGGTTCCATATCAACTTTGATGGAGATTCTAGCTATGGTGATGGATTCTGGTATGAAGGATGGGAAGGTCATTATGAACTTGTAAAGTTAAACCTAGATAACCCAGATGTCCAACATTATTTACTAGATGCAGTCGATTACTGGATCAAGTGTTTTGATATTGATGGTTTAAGACTAGACGTCGCTTATTCATTACCTAGATGGTTTATGGCGATGTTAAGTGATCATTGCAAGAGTTTAAAACAGGATTTCTTTATGTTAGGAGAAGTATTAGGTGATAATGCAGGTTATATGTATACAGAAGCTAAACTAGATGCAATCACTGATTATCCATCATATAAAGCATTTTGGTCTTCATTTAACTCTTTGAATATGTTTGAATATGCCCATACATTAAAGAGAAATGCGATGGATATGTATAGAGGTAGAGATTTACTCACATTTGTAGATAACCATGATGTGAATAGAATATCTAGTACATTAACTGATGAAAGAAAACTTCCATTAGTATTTGGCTTACTCATGGCAGTTCCTGGTATTCCATGTATTTATTATGGTTCAGAATGGGGTATTAAAGGTGAAAAGATTCAAGGTGTAACAGATGCACCACTTCGTCCAGAACTCGATGCACCTGCACCTAATGATTTATCAGATTTAGTTTCTAAATATATTCATATTCGTAGAGGACATAAAGCACTCACATTAGGAGACTATAAGGATTTAGTTCTTACTAATAAGCAGTATGTATTAGAAAGAAACTATGAAGGAGAAAAGATTGTGGTCGCACTTAATATCGATGATGTACCTTATACAATCTATCCACCTATTGAACATGGTTCTTATCAGGATCTTATGAGTGGAGAAATGGTGGATTATAACGGACAATTGGAATTACCACCACTTTCAATCACATATTTATATAAGCATGCATAAGGCTGAGCAATCAGCCTTTTATAAAGGAGAAAAAAATGCAGGAAGATATTATACTTAAACTTTCAGAACAGCTAAATATCAAGACAGAACAGATACAAAATACATTAAAACTACTAGAAGAAGGCTGTACTGTTCCTTTTATTGCTCGTTATCGTAAAGAATTAACACATGGCTTAGATGAAGAACAGATTCGTGTGATTCAGGAACAATATGACTATCAGGTGAATCTTAAAAAAAGAAAAGAAGAAGTCCTTACAAGAATAGAAACATTAGGACACTTAAATGATGATATCGTGAAGATGGTCAATGCATGTACACGTTTATCACAGGTAGAAGATATCTATCGTCCTTATAAACAGAAAAAGAAAACAAGAGCCAGTGTGGCTATTGCAGCAGGTCTAGAACCTTTAGCTAAGACACTTCTTTCTTTACCACGTACATTTAATGAAAAAGACATAGATGCCTATCTGAATGATACAATCACTTCTAGAGAAGAGGCATTGCAGGGGGCTAAGGATATCATTGCGGAAAAAATTTCTAATGATATGACAGTACGTAATAAGATTGTCGATTCTATGATGAACTATGGCCGACTTGTCACTTCTAAAAAGAAGAATGCGGAAGATGAAAAGATGACCTATAAGATGTATTATGATTATTCATAAAATTTCTCACGTATTTTGACACATATTATTATGGCGATTGATCGAGTAGAAAAAGAAAAGATCATCAGTGTTTCTATCTACATTAATGAAGAGTATAT
>NZ_DAWDDM010000193.1:0-3833 GCF_052354645.1 Catenibacterium sp. | reverse complement strand
AAACACATTCAAACACAATGGTCGATATATTCAGTTACTTATAGTTCCCTCCTTTACAATTCATGTTATACCTTAGTATACAACTTTTTTTGATTTTTTACTACATTTATGACTTTTATATTAAATTATGATCTAAACAGTAGTGATACACACCATCTTCTGCTACAGATAAACATATATCATCCGCAATAGCCTTCACATTATCAGTCGCATTCCCCATTGCAACTCCTGTTCCTACTGCTTCTAACATCTCTATATCATTTGTTCCATCACCAAACGCAATGGCTTCATTAGGACTGAAATGATAATACTCTAATACCTTATGTATACCATTACCCTTTCCACCACCTGCTGGAATAATATCTACCGCCCTATTCCACCACGCTGTAATCTGGGCTCCTTCTACATTCTTCATTAATGCATCATATTCATTCTCATATCCACCACACATGATCTGATAGATATCTTCATTCACAAATGTATCAAAGTCTTCTGATACATTCACTTTCTGTTTAGAGAATGCATAATAATCATCTAAATCTTGATCTGTGCCATTGGCTTTACTATCATCTTTACTCGCAAGAGAGACATATCTATTAATAGAAGATGCGTTATCTATAATTCTTAATACGTCTTTATGTGGGATAGGATGACTATATAAAACATGTCCTTCCTTATCAAAACAATAAGACCCATTAAAAGAAAGTATGGCATCAAAAGTCACTCCTTCAAAAGTAGGTACACTTAAAGGATGTCTTCCTGTCGCAATACATACCTTTATATTATTAGCCTGTAATCTCTGTAATGTTTCTATAGTAATATCAGAAACACTGCGTGTTTCCATATTGCTTAAAGTTCCATCAATATCAAAAAATGCAATCTTAATCATAACAAATCCTCCATGGATCCATTCTAACACAAAAAGAGAGGTTAACCCTCTCTTAGTCTAACTGTTGACAGAAATCTTTCAGAACTTTATATGATTCCTCTAGTGCTTTCTGCTCATCTTCTTTCATATTTATTTCTACTATTTCTTTAGCTCCTGTCTTATCAATAATAGTAGGAACACTTAAGAAGATATCATTCATACCATACTGACCATCTAAATGAACAGATACTGGATAAATTCTATTTTCATTAAAGAGAATAGATTTTACGATAGCTGTAGTTG
This sequence comes from Catenibacterium sp., assembly GCF_052354645.1. NCBI lineage: Bacteria > Bacillati > Bacillota > Erysipelotrichia > Erysipelotrichales > Coprobacillaceae > Catenibacterium > Catenibacterium sp. The sequence goes on along the minus strand of NZ_DAWDDM010000193.1, from coordinate 2,662 downwards.
CTGCCGCAATACCATAACATGTATTCCCTTTACGGTTAAAGATCTGCCATCCATCTTCAATAACAGCATGTCTTAATGTTTCCTTAGTGGCATCCTTAGTACGTTCTGCATTATCCTTTAATACATCTTCTACACTCTTACCACCAATAGTTGCACTAGACCATGTTACCATTTCTGAATCTCCATGTTCACCACATACATATGCTGATACACTCTTTGCATCTAAATGATACATATCAGCTAAACGACAAGATAATCTTGCACTATCAAGAGTTGTACCACTACCAATTACCTGGTTCTTTGGTAAACCTGATTCCTTCCAAGTAATATAACTCATAATATCTACTGGGTTAGATACAACAATAAAGATACCATTGAATCCTGAAGCCATTGTAGAACTTACAATAGACTTAATAATCTTAATACTTGGTGCTAACATCTGTAAACGATCATGAGAATCTTTAGGCATTGGTGCTGATGCTGTAATAATGACTACGTCTGCATCCTTACAATCAGAATAATCACCTGCTTTTACTTTAATATTTCTATTCATGAAGTAAACTGACTGCTGCATATCTAATGCTTCACCATATGCTTTTTCTTTATTAATATCAATTAATACAATTTCTTCACAAAGTCCCTGGTTAATAATTGAGTAGGCAGTTGTAGCACCTACATTACCTAAACCAACAATAACTACTTTAGAATCCTTAAAACTCATATTAGTTTTTCCTCCTTGAATTGTTAATATTGTAGCACAACTGTCTGATCAAATGTATAATAATTACCAAGAGAGGTTAATTATGAAAACTAAAGTACTATTAAAAAAAGGTGAAGGCCGTACTATTAATGCAGGCGGTTTATGGATTTATGACAATGAAATAAAAGAGATACATGGACATTTCAAGAATGGGGATATTGTGGATGTATATGCCCATAATGAGTATCCGTTAGGAAGAGGTTATATTAACCAGAATTCTAAGATTAGAATTCGTTTAATGACTAGAAATATTAATCAAGAGATTGATTCTGATTTCTTACGTATGAGATTACAGAATGCCTGGGATTATCGTAAAAAGACAGTGGATACTTCTAGTTGTCGTATTGTGTTTGGAGATGCTGATTTCTTACCAGGTTTAGTAATTGATAAGTTTGAAGATGTATTAGTTGTACAGTCTCTTGCATTAGGTATTGATGCATTTAAGGAAGAGATTGTAGAACTTATGAAAGATATTCTACTACAAGATGGCATTACTATTAGAGGTGTATATGAACGTAGTGATGCCAAGGAACGTACTAAGGAAGGCATGGAAAGAGTTAAAGGGTTTATTGGTGAACCTTTTGATCCTCATATTGATATTGTAGAGAATGGTGTTAAGTATCATATAGATGTCGCAGAAGGACAGAAGACTGGTTTCTTCCTTGATCAGAAATATAATAGACTAGCAATACAGAAATTATGTAAAGATGCAAAGGTATTGGATTGTTTTACTTATATTGGTACTTTTGCACTCAATGCTGGTATTGCAGGAGCTCAAAGTGTTTTAGGTGTGGATGCATCTCAGTTTGCGGTAGATCTTGCGAATGAGAATTCTAAGTTTAATGGTTTAGAGAATACTGTTAAATTTGAGTGTCATGATGTATTTGATTTCTTACCAGAATTAGAGGCTCAGGGAGAGTTATTTGATATGGTTATATTAGATCCCCCTGCTTTCACAAAGTCTCGGGCATCTATTAAGAATGCGATTAAAGGCTATCGTGAGATTAATATGAGAGGTATGAAACTAGTAAAAGATGGTGGATATCTGGCTACATGTTCATGTTCTCATTTTATGGACTATGATACATTTACTAAAACTATTGGACAGGCTGCAAAGCTTGTACATAAGAGATTAAGACAGGTAGAATTTAGAACACAGGCTGCAGATCATCCTATTTTGTGGAATGGTGATGAGAATAGCTATTACTTAAAGTTCTATATCTTCCAGGTTGTTGATGAAAAGTAATGAATAGAAAAAAAACGTTAATGCTTGATTTATCTAAAGAAACAGCAGAAAATCGGAATTTGAAGCGGAGGTATGTATTATGAATATAGGATTTTGGTCGTGTATAATTTTGGAAATACTATTTCTGATTATAGGTGTGTTATTTGCGATTTTTAAGGAAAAAGCAGCAAAATTTGTTTCAGGATTTAATTCATTTTCTAAAGAAGAACAGGCATTGTATGATAAAGCTCATATCTCTCGTGATATAAGAAATCAGTGCTTTATGTGGGCTATTATAATGTTGGCAGGAGCATTATTATCCTGCTTTTTAACCCCATATATAGCTATACCAACCTATATTATTTGGTTAGTTCTGTTTTTTAGAGAAGTCCACTTTGATAATCATAAAGCGTTTGAAAAGTATTTATTAAAATAAATTCCAGGTTATAGATAAAAAGTAAGAAAAGATGATGACTCGTTTGGTCATCATCTTTTCAGTTACAACTTACATTTTTGGTTATTTTCTCTATTTTGTCAGTTACAACTGACAAAATATGGATTTACATACGAAAGAAATAGAAAGACTTATATAGAAGAACCTTATAACGGAATATGGAAGATTCCTTCTGACTTATATAAGAGTATAAAGATTAATATAGTTTTAAACTATATATAAC
>NZ_DAWDDM010000192.1:0-3853 GCF_052354645.1 Catenibacterium sp. | reverse complement strand
ACATTAGATATTACTGTCAGACGTGGTAAAGATAGTATTGTGATCAAGGCAGTGAGTCCTTATAATGTAGAACAGGGACGTTATGTTCTTGGCTTTATGCAGGTAACTCGAAGAATGAGTGTCACTGAAGCATTTAGCTATACATTTAAAGAATTATGCGAGATGTCTACTGCAATATTTAATGCATTAGGACAGCTTATTGTGAATTTTGCATCTACTATTAAGCAGATGTAATGACCAGTTGTAATTTATAAAGTAACTTCACAGGTAAGAGAATCTGGTTCTATGACAACGCTTCTTTATTTAGTTGCGATGTTGTCAGTAAATATTGGAATTTTTAACCTATTACCTATTCCAGGGTTAGATGGCTATCAGGCTATTCTTTCTTTAATTGAAGGTATTATCCATAGAGAAGTACCTGTGAAGGTGAAATATGCACTGCAGGTTCTTGGACTTGCACTTGTATTTGGTCTCATGATTGCAGTCACTTATCAGGATCTGCTGCGATTATTCAAATAAAGGAACTTCGGTTCCTTTTTAAAAGGTGATTTTATGAATAAATTAAGTATTTTATTACAACAATTACATATAGATACAAATCAGGCGTTTTCGCAGGCTGATATTACAAGAGTAGTTGTCCATCATGATAGCCGTTATACCTTTTATATCAGTTCACCAGAATTAATGCCTCTTAGTAATGTGAAGGCTTTAAAAGAAGCCCAGCATTTATTCCCTTACCCATGTGAATTCCTCTTTGAAACAACGTCTAATCATTTTAGAGAAGATGATGTCATTGAATATAGTGATTATATTATGCATCATGTATTAGGCAATGTACCTGAAATGCAGAGTATGACAAGAGATGATATGGATTTAAAGAACAATATTTTGACATTACATACTGTTAATCATATTCAATGTGATTCTATTAAGACTCAGCTTAATGAAATGCGTACATTATTATCTGGCTTTGGTATTAATATTGATTTAAGAGCTGAGGTAGATGCAGATAATCATGAATATCAACAGACTATTGCAAAGATGGAAGAAAACAAAGGTGTTCATATAGATTCAAGTGCACTTGAAAAATATAATGAAGCGATGAATGATGCACCTCCTGCTTATTCCAAGCCAGCAGGTAATTATAAACGTTATAAGAAAGAATATGTCATGACGCAGATTAGTCAATTAGATAATACAATGCGTGAAGTAGCGGTACAGGGTTATTGTTTCCAGGAAGAAACAACACAGGTTAAAAGTGGTAAACATATTCAGACACTTCTTGTCACAGATTATTCTGATAGTATTATGGTTAAGAGATTTGAGAATAAGAATCGTAATACATTAGAAGAAATGGAACAATTAAAAAAAGGTGGTAAATGGATTCGTGTCAAAGGTACTTTTGAATATGATAGCTTTGCCCGTGAACAGGTGATTATTGCGACTGAAATAGAAATTATTCCTGCGCCTAAGCCACGTATTGATAAGGCGGAAAAGAAGCGTGTAGAACTACATTGCCATTCTAATATGTCTACTATGGATGGTATTGCGACTGTTGGTTCTTATATTAAAAGAGCAACAGAATGGGGTATGAGTGCTATTGCAGTGACTGATCATGGTAACGTGCAGTCATTCCCTGATGCACAGGCAGCAGCAGGAGACAAGCTGAAGATGATCTATGGTATTGAAATGAACATGATTGATACAAACTTTGATTGTGTTTTTAATGCGAATGGATTAAAGCTTAATGATTTAACATATGTTTCTTTTGACTTAGAAACAACAGGTTTGTCTCAGATAGATGATCATATTACTGAAATTGGTGCAGTAAAAATAAAAAATGGTTTAGAGGTTGGAAGATTACAGACATTTATTAAATCTCCTAAACCTATTTCTAAGAAGATTACTGAATTAACATCTATTACGAATGAAGATATTAGAAATGCGCCTACAATTGAAGAATTCATGCCTAAATTAATGGAATTCTTTGGAGATAGTCTTCTCATTGCGCATAATGGTCGTTTCGATATTGGTATGTTAGATAAGGCGTTAGAGAGAATGGGAAAAGAACCTATTCAAAATCCATGGATTGATACATTGCCTTTGTCTAGACGTCTCATACCATTAATGCGTTCTTATCGATTAGGTGCTGTCTGTCGTTTTTATCATATCCCTTATGATACAGAAGCGGCTCACCGTGCTGACTATGATGCAGAAGTATTAAGTCATTCATTTAATGTCATGCTTCAGGATTTAATTAAGAAAGGATTTAAAACGATTGATGAAATCAATGATATCGAAATAGAAGACAGTTATAAGCATGCTTTCCCTTATCATATGTGTGTTCTTGCGAAAACACCTGAAGGTTTAAAGAACATGTTTAGACTTGTGTCTATTGCGAATACTAAGTATTTCCATCAATGTGATCGTATTCCTAGAAGTGAATTAGAATTCTATCGTGAAGGATTACTATTTGGTAGTGGCTGTTTAAATTCTAAAGTCTTTGAAATAGCTTCTACAAGAGATGAAGAAGAATTAAGAGAAGAAATACGATTCTATGACTATGTAGAAATACAGCCTTTAGAAGATGCGATGTATTTGGTAGATCGTGGTAAGTATGATTCTATTGATGATATAGAAAGAATATACAAGCGTATTATTAAGATTGCGAAAGAAGAAAATAAACTCATCTGTGCGACAGGTGATGTTCATTTTCTAGATAAAAGAGATAAGGTATACCGTGAAGTATTTATTACTAACTCTAAGATTCAGATTAATGGTAAACCTCATCCACTTCTTGTAAGAAATAATCCTCGTGCTTTAACACCTGATGTTTATTTAAGAACAACAGATGAAATGTTGGAATGCTTCCCTTATTTAAGTGATGAAGATACATATGAATATGTTGTCACTAATACAAATAAGATTGCAGATATGATTGGTGATGATATTATTGTCACAAAAGAAGGATTATATCCACCTTCAATTGAAAACGTAGATAAAAAACTTAGAGAATTGTGTCATAAGAATGCGCATGAGACATATGGTGAAGTATTACCAGAGATTGTATCAGCAAGACTTGAAAAAGAGTTATCCAACATCATCAAACATGGATTCGCAGTTATTTATTTTATCGCTTCAGAACTTGTAAGAGTTTCTAATGAAGCAGGTTACCTAGTAGGATCTCGAGGATCAGTTGGTTCATCTTTCGTAGCCACTATGGCTGGTATTTCAGAAGTAAATCCTCTTGCACCACATTATATATGTCCTCATTGTAAACATAATGAGTTCTTAGAAGAAGGAGTTATTTCTGATGGGTATGATCTGCCTGATAAGAACTGTCCAGTATGTGGACATAAGATGAAAGGCGAAGGACATAATATCCCATTCGAAACCTTCTTAGGGTTCAATGCGGATAAGGTTCCAGATATCGACTTAAACTTCTCAGGTGAATATCAGCCTAAAGCGCATGCTTATACTAAAACAATCTTTGGTGAAGACCATGTCTTTAGAGCCGGTACTATTTCTACTGTTGCAGAAAAGACAGCTTATGGTTATGCAAGAGCATATGCTGAAAACCTAGGTTTAGAAGATCATATCCGTAGTGCTGAATTACAAAGACTTGCTAATGGATGTACGGGGGTTAAACGTACTACCGGTCAGCATCCAGGTGGTATTATCGTTATTCCTAATGACATGGAAGTATTTGACTTTACACCTTATCAATATCCTGCAGACGATGTAAATGCTGAATGGCGTACAACTCACTTCGATTTCCATAAGATTCATGATAACGTATTAAAATTTGATATTTTATTGCATGTCTATCCTACTGTTATTCTTATTCTTCAGG
>NZ_DAWDDM010000191.1:0-3950 GCF_052354645.1 Catenibacterium sp. | reverse complement strand
TCGTCAGTTATGTCCATTGTTCCGGGAATGGGTGCTAATGCAGGGAGACAGTCACTTACTATCTTATGTCGTGGTTTATCTTTAGGTGAAGTGGATAAAGACAATGCCTTCCAGATTTTCTGTAAAGAAATCACTGTTGGTTTATTATCAGGTATTGTGATTGGTATTATTGTGGCTATTGGTGCCTGGTGGTTTGCTAGTAACCCATGGTTTGGTTTAGTTGCAGGTTTGGCTATGATCTTAAATATGCTTGCAGCTAATATTGCAGGTTATTTAGTACCAGTTATCTTAAAACGTTTAAATATCGATCCAGCACTTGCGTCAGGTGTATTTGTCACAACTGTGACAGACTGTATGGGCTTTTTCTTCTTTTTAGGTCTTGCCACATTATTCCTTCCTTTGTTAATATAAGAGATGGAGGATATGGTTATGGAACATTTTACTTATAAGACTAAAGGAACTTGTGCAACTGCTATTGATTTTGACTTAGAAGGTCATACAATTCATAACGTTGTATTTACTAGAGGATGTAATGGTAACTTAAAAGCCATTGGTAAACTTGTAGAAGGTAAAGAAGCAGAAGAAATCGTAGCTATTCTAGAAGGCAATACCTGTGGTATGAAAAATACATCTTGTGCAGATCAGCTTGCACATGCATTAAAAGAAGCAATCAAATAATTAAAAAGGCAGAGAAATCTGCCTTTTAGTGTGCACAATAATCACCTAGAATGACTGCACTTAGTCCAAGTACTATACTTAAAACTATATAGATCATTGTAAGAGTTGTATTGCCATTCTTATGTAAAGTAATAGATTCTAACGCAAATGTAGAGAAGGTAGTAAATCCCCCACATAATCCTGTTTTAAGTAATAGAACTAAGTGGGGATTCATAGACTTCTTTAAAGCTATTGTGCTAATAAAACCTATTAAGAATGCACCGAGAATATTAATAAATAGAGTCAGTAATGGGAATCCATGTGTAGTCTTTAAAGGAATCAAACCGACTAAATAACGAAGTACTGAACCTATAAAACCACCCATACCGACATATAAACATGCTGTCATATACTTTTCTCCTTTTTCATGTATTATAAAATAGATGGAAGAGAGAATCAAAGGTGTTATAATACAAAAATAGAGGTGGTATTATGTTGAAAATTACTTATATAACACATAGCAGTTTCTTTATAGAAACAGATCGTACATGCTTGTTATTTGATTATTATACAGGGACTATTCCAAAAGTACCTGAAGGAAAGAAACTTTATGTTTTTGCAAGTCATAGACATGGTGATCATTATTCTAAGAAGATCTTTGACTTAAAGAATGAATACAAAGATGTTCATTATTTACTATCTAGTGATATAGAGAAAATAGAAGATGATTCTATCTCTTATTTAAAGGATAATATTGTCTATTTTGATTCTAATATAGAAGTGAGTACTTATTTATCAAATGATGAAGGTATTGCGTTTATGGTACAAGTAGATGGTTATACTCTTTATCATGCAGGAGATCTCAATAACTGGAATTGGGCTGGGGAAGATAAAGAGTGGCTGGATTGGCAGAAGAACCTTTATCATACAGAACTAGAAAAGATGAAGGATTTTGATATAGATGTAGCCTTTATTCCTTTAGATCCTCGTCTAGAAGATAATTATCATGAAGGTGTTACAGACTTCTTAAAAGTATGCCATACGCGTTATATTGTCCCAATGCATTGTTGGAATAAATATGATGTCATTGAAAGATTTATAGAAGAATATGATCATAAAGATCAGGTTCTCGCATTTACACAAGAAGGAGAAGTAATGGATGTCAAAATATAAAATACTTTGGGTTATTCCCCTCTTTTTTATAATTTCTATATGTGGTGTTCTCTATTTTCAGAAAAATATATCAAATGAGATGTCTCGCTTTGAGATTGCCTATATTAATAATCATTTGATTATTCCTGATAGCCAGGAAATCATTGAAAAGGGTTATCCTAAAAATGAATCAGGAGAAACCTATGGTCCTGATTTATCAGACTATGTAGGTAGTGTTCCTGATCTCATTCTTGCAGAAAGTGAAGAAGGGATTAAAGGTTATTTAAAGAAGACAGACAAGGATTCTATTACATCAACGTCACGTACATTACCACTCTATTTACAGGATGGTCAGACAAAGATTGCAGAACTGACACTCAAAACAAAATAATTTCCCAGGAAAAGGAGGAATCACATGACACTCAATCAATTACGTTATGTAGTTATGGTGGCACAAACAGGAAGCATTACTCAGGCGGCTAAAAGACTATTTATCTCACAGCCTTCTCTTACAAATGCGATTAAAGAATTAGAAAGCGAAATGCATATCACAATCTTTAGACGTACCAATAAAGGTGTTATTGTATCTAGAGAAGGAGAAACATTCTTAAGTTATGCAAGACAGGTATTAGATCAAGCTGATTTACTTGAAGAACGCTATATGAATGATAAACATCAAAGTCCTCATTTTAGTGTATCCTGCCAGCATTATTCATTTGCAGTTAATGCCTTTGTAGATGTTATTAGACAGTTTGGTGTTAACCAATATGATTTTACATTAAGAGAAACAGAAACACATGAAATTATCGAAGATGTTTCTACTATGAAAAGTGAAATAGGTGTTCTATATACATGTCCTAAGAATGAAGAAGTCATCATGAAGATGATCAGACAGAATAACTTAGAATTTAAAGAACTCTTTGTCGCAAAACCTCATGTCTTTATTTCTTACCACCATCCTCTTGCTTATAAGAAGACATTAACTCTTAAAGACTTAGAAGATTACCCATATCTTTCTTTTGAACAAGGAGAATATAATTCTTTCTATTTCTCAGAAGAAGTATTAAGTACATTGGATAGAAAGAGAAATATTAAGGTAAGAGACCGTGCGACACTCTTTAACTTGTTGATAGGTTTAAATGGTTATACAGTATCTACTGGTATTATCTCTAAAGAATTGAATGGTGAAACAATTATTTCTGTTCCCTTATTAGTGGATGAAATTATGAAAGTAGGCACTATTACACAAAAGAATATGATTCTTTCACGTTATGGAGAAGCTTATATGGAGGCATTAAAAAAGCATATATAATGATAATTTCTTGATTTTACTACTTAAATATTACAAGTGATATTCTTGCTTTTTTTGATTTTTGGTGTAAAATACTACCAACATCACAATCGTGATGTTGAAGGAGGTAAGACTCATGTTGAAACGTTATTTAGAGAAACTGATCTCTTTTGGCTGTAGTCTTCAGGATGTCCCTCGCGTAGATGTTGTTTATGAAATGCCAGAAGGTCAGAACTATCATTTAGTGAAATATATATCAGGTAAACAAGGATGCTTATATGTTGATATCGATGCTTTTAAGAAGGAAGATCAAAAATCCTTATTTGCGTTATTTACAGAATTAAGACGTTATTATCAGGATTATACAAATATGGAACAGCCTCATGATCTTGAATATGTTATCGATGCCAATGCTTTTGCGGTTATGGTTATGAAGGTCTACTTCGGTGTAGATTCTCCAGTTAATCATGATCTACCAATGACAAGAGTGATGCTTGCATCACATCGTCTCTCACAACAATTAAATATCAAGTAAAAAGAGTGGCCGTGGCCACTCTTTTCTTAAGGATTGTAAGGATATGTTTTTTAGTTACTAGTTAGTAGTAACTAACTAAATATTATCATATACATAGGGTAAATGCAACAAATATATTAAATTAATTTATCAGGTCATTTTACTTGTTTAATACATGACTTTAGAATCCAGCATCTAAACATAGTGATAGTTTTAAAAAAGCAACATGAAATTCGCTTTTGAGTATCATGTTGCTTTCTTTATGTTATACAAATGAATAATCTACAGTTAATTTTATATTTTGTAACTGAATATTCTCTTTATTTCTCTTTCTGT
>NZ_DAWDDM010000190.1:0-3955 GCF_052354645.1 Catenibacterium sp. | reverse complement strand
CTGAAAAAGATGCATTATCTGCCAATATTGATATGTTAAATACTGCGATTAATGCATACAATAAGCAGTTAGAAGAATGCAACAAGGCAAAAGATGCATTAAATGCTGCTAAAAACAATCTTGATAATGTTCAGGCTGAATATGACCAGGCTGTTAAAGACCAAAATGCTCAAGCTGATGTCGTAGCTGATACTACTAAGAAGCTAGATGATGCAAATGAAAGTCTTGCAAAAGCACAAAGAGCCACTGCTGACTGGGAAGGCATTAAAGCAGGAACTGTTGATCATTATGCACCTTATCATGATGAAGTATTAGATAACTTAAGTGACACTGTATTAGTTTATGTAAGTGCGAAAGATGCTGCTGGTTCAATTGAAACTAAGCTTGCTGATGCACAGAAGGACTATGATGAAAAGACAAAGAATTATGAGAATGCTTTAAGTGCCTATAATGCAGCTCTTAACGAATATAATGACGCTAAGGCTGATTTAGATGCATTTGATGCAAAATATGGTATTGTCACAAAAGATACAATTACTTTACTAAGTGAAATGACTTATACTGGTAAACAAATTAAACCAGAGATTGTAGTCAAAGATAGTAAAGGTAATGTTATTGATCCAAGTGAATATACAATCACTTATGGTGATAATACAGAAGTAGGGGAAGGTAGTGTTACTATTAAGTTAAGTGACGAGTATTATGTTGGTACTATCACTAAAACATTTAAGATTGTCTTAGCCTCTACTGATAAAGATGACAATACTACTCCACCTGCAGACAAGAAGGACGATGTCACAACTACTCCTTCTGATAAGAAAGATAACGTTACTGTTACTCCAACACAGAAGAATGATACAACAACTACAGTAAAGTCTGATAAGACATCTACTACTGTAAAAACAGGTGATTCATCACCAATTGTAATCTTTAGTCTTTTATCAATGCTTTCTATGTTCTTCTATACATTACTAAGAAGAAAAGAAAATAAAAACTAATATGAAAGGTACCCAGGCGTAATAGCGCTTGGGTACCTTTTTACTTAAATATAAAATAAAAACCTCGGATCAACCGAGGTAATTTTTAGATGGCGTCCACGAGGGGATTCGAACCCATGACCGCACGCTTAGAAGGCGTGTGCTCTATCCAGCTGAGCTACGTAGACATTTGTTTTTCTGCTGCTCATGTATAATACCATGACTTTTTACATAATGCAAGCACTTTTTTCCATAAATATATGTGTTGCTTTAGTAAAGCTTCTCACATATAATAAATATCAGTTTGATAAGACTAACAATTATTAGTTGAGACTAAGTAAGGAGATGAATATGAAAATTATTTGGATACTACTAGGATTTATATCTTTGATACTTGGAACTTTAGGAATTATACTACCTATTTTACCTACAGTCCCTTTCTATATGGCAACTGTATTCTGTTTTGCAAAAAGTTCAGATAAGCTTCACCACTGGTTTACGCACACAAACCTTTACAAAAAGCACTTAGATAGTTTTGTACAAAACAGATCTATGACATTAATGACTAAATGTAAAATCATGGGTATGGTTACAGCTATTATGTTAGTAGGGTTCATCTGTATGAAAAATGTACCTGTAGGAAGAATATGCATTGCGATTGTCTGGATTTTCCATATTCTGTATTTCTTTTTCCGAATAAAAACGATAAAGAAAGAAGAAATAATCAATGAATAAAGTAGAAAAAAAGAGAATTAAAGAACAGGAAACAATTGAAAAGATGATTCATATCTATTGTAAGAAGAATCATCATACAAAAGAGCTATGTCCTGAATGTAGGGAATTAGTTAATTATGCAAAAGCACGTAGTCAAAGATGTCCTTTTATGGCAGAAAAGACATTCTGTGCGCATTGCAAGGTGCATTGTTATAAGCCTGAAATGAGAGAAAGGATCAGACAGGTCATGCGTTTTAGTGGTCCTAGAATGATCATCTATGCCCCTAAAACAGCTTTATGGCATATGCTATGTACTATAAAAGAAAGGATATTAAAATGATTAAAACCAGACTTATAAAACTATTGTCTCACTCTAAAAAATATATTGTTTATACAGTATTCTGGCAATGGATTTCATTACTCGCACAGATCACTGCTGTGTTTACTATTGCAGACTTATTGGGTTATGTATTAAATAATACGCTTACTATAAGTCATCTTAAATCTACATTTTTATTATTACTAGGAGTCATAGTGATTCGCTATACATGTGAACGTATGAGTGCTCGTACATCATACCTAGCAAGTGTGGATGTAAAACGTATATTAAGAGAAAAGATTTATGATAAGATGCTTAAACTCGGAGCCTCTTATAATGAATATGTGTCTTCTTCTGAAGTGGTACAGGTGTCTACAGAAGGTGTAGAACAATTAGAAACGTATTTTAGCAAATATCTCCCTCAATTATTTTATAGTTTACTTGCACCAATCACATTATTCATTATATTAAGTCGGGTAAATCTAAAAGCAAGTATCGTACTATTAATCTGTGTACCACTTATTCCTATGTCTATAGTAGCTGTACAGAAGTTTGCGAAAAAACTATTAAGTAACTATTGGTCTACTTATACAGGACTTGGAGATTCATTTCTAGAAAACCTGCAGGGATTAACAACTCTTAAAATATATCAGGCAGATAATATGAAAGCAGAAGAAATGGATCAAGAATCCGAAAAATTCCGTAAGATCACTATGAAGGTTTTAACTATGCAGCTCAATACTATCAGTGTCATGGATATTGTCGCTTATGGTGGTGCTGCAATAGGAATGATCATTGCTTTATTAGAATATCTTCATGGACATATTAATATGCAGGGTACGCTCTGTATCATTCTTCTAGCCAGTGAATTCTTCCTTCCTTTAAGACTACTTGGATCTTTTTTCCATATTGCAATGAATGGGATGGCAGCGAGTGATAAAATCTTTAAGATTCTTGATATTCCTGAAACAAGTTCTGGAAAAGAAGTATTATCTGATCATAGTCTAGATATCTTATTCAAGGATGTTCATTTCTCTTATGAAAAGAATAGAGAAATATTAAAGGGTATTGATATGATATTACCAAAAGGATCCTTTATCTCATTAGTTGGAGAATCAGGATGTGGTAAGAGTACAATTGCTGGTATTCTAGCTGGAAAGAATAAAGAATATATAGGTGATATCACAATTGGTGGTACTCCCTTAAAGGATGTCAATGAAGAAGATTTAATGAAACATATTGTATTGATTAGACATAACAGCTATCTATTTAAGGGAACTGTAGAAGAGAATCTTCGTATGGCAGATCCTCATGCTACAAAAGAAGAAATGGAAGCAGTACTAGAAAAAGTAAACCTTTTAGGATTTCTTAACTCACAGGATGGTATAAAAACAAAACTATTAGAAAAAGCATCTAACTTATCGGGTGGTCAGTGTCAACGATTAGCCCTTGCTCGAGCTTTACTTAAAAAGGATGTATCTGTCTATATCCTTGATGAAGCAGCTTCTAATATTGATATTGAAAGTGAAGAACTGATTATGAATGTCATTCATGAATTAGCCAAAACAAAAACTGTATTACTTATTTCTCATAGACTTGCCAATGTAGTAAAGAGTGATCATATCTACTTCTTACAAGATGGACAAATCAAAGAACATGGTTCACATACTGAGTTAATGAATCAAAATGGTGCCTATAAACGTTTATATGAAACACAGATGGCTTTAGAAAACTATGGAAAGGAAGGAACTGTATAATGAATAAAACAAATCGTAGAAGTGCTATTCAAATCATGGGTCAGTTGATTGGTTTAGTTAAACCACTTCTTATTTTTATGATTGCTGCCATTCTTCTTGGTACTGTTAGCTATTTATGTGCAATCTTCCTGACTATCCTTGCAGGGCAGGTAGTTGATAATGGACTTATTACACAATTATTCTATCGT
>NZ_DAWDDM010000189.1:0-3974 GCF_052354645.1 Catenibacterium sp. | reverse complement strand
TTAATAGGAATACTCACTGGTTTATTTAGATTCTTTGGGACAACTACAGAAGGTTTTTCTTATGCTATTATTCTAGGAAATGTTGTTGTACCTCTTATTGTTAAATATACACTTCTCTATAAAACAAAGAAGGCGGTGGTATCATGAATATAAAGAGAATCATCAAGGATACATGCATCTTATTTATCATTACTATTGTATCTGGATGTCTCCTTGGTTTTGTTTATAATTCTACAAAAGATAAAATAGCCGCAAAACAAGAAGAAACAAAGCTTCTTGCCTATAAGAAGGTTATGAGTGAAGCAGATGATTTCAAGGCTGATTACAGTAAACTCATTCAACAAAGCCCAAAGCTTCTTACAAAAGATTATGGAAAGAATGGTATTGAAATCACCAATGCTTTAGGGGCTTATAAAGATAATAAATTACAAGGCTATGTCATTCAGGTGACTGATAAAGATGGCTTTGGTGGTGAAATAGAACTTATTATTGGAATTGATTTGAATAAACAGATTAAAGGTGTAGAAATCTTAACTATTAATGAAACAGTAGGGCTTGGTATGAACGCGAAGAATGAATCTTTTAGATTACAATATTTGAATAAGAAGGTGGATTCATTTGTTATTACTAAAACAGGTAAAGAGAAAGATAATGAAATTGATTCTCTTTCTAGTGCCACTATTACTTCTAAAGCAGTCACAAATGGTGTCAATGGTGCCCTTGATTTCTATGATCTGTTGAAAGGAGATGGACAACGTGAATAAATATATCAAACCTGTTTATAATGGCATTATTAAAGAAAATCCTACATTTGTCTTAATGTTAGGTATGTGTCCAACTCTTGCTGTCACAACTTCAGCTATGAGTGGGATGGGTATGGGACTCACGACAATGGCTGTACTTATTATGAGTAACTTTGTGATTTCCGCATTACGTAAGATTATTCCTGAACGTGTTAGAATTCCAGCTTATATAGTTATCGTGGCCACTCTTGTGACTGTTATACAGCTCCTATTACAGGCAAATCTTCCATCTTTATATGATACATTAGGTATTTATATTCCTCTTATTGTGGTCAACTGTATTATTTTAGGCCGTGCAGAAGCATTTGCATCTAAGAATAATCCTATTCTTTCTATATTAGATGGTGTAGGTATGGGTTTAGGATTTACTTTAGCCCTTACTTGTAATGGACTCGTGAGAGAACTTTTAGGAGCTGGTACTGCTTTTGGTTATACAATCATGCCAAAAGACTATGAACCTATTTCTATTTTTATCATGGCTACAGGGGCATTCTTTGTCTTATCCATGTTAACCGCAATACAAAATAAATTAAAACTACCAAGCGCAACCAACATTGAACATTCTTCTACACTAGAATGTGGCGGAGATTGCACACATTGTCATGGTATTACTTGCTTTGAAGAATATAAGAAGGAGGTGCAGAAATGATGAAAACATTACTTTTAACTTTAATTAGTGTCTCTTTAGTCAATAACGTTGTTTTATCTCAATTCTTAGGTTTATGTCCATTCTTAGGTGTTTCTAAGAAAATAGAAACAGCAGCAGGTATGGGAGGCGCCGTTATATTCGTTATTACGATTGCCTCAGCTGTCACTTCACTTCTTTATCGATTATTAGTGAAATTCCATGTAGAATATTTAGAAACAATTGCGTTTATTCTTATTATTGCAGCACTTGTCCAATTAGTAGAATTATTCTTAAAGAAATATTCACAAGGGCTATATCAGTCTCTAGGGGTTTATTTACCACTGATTACAACAAACTGTGCCGTACTTGGTGTGGCTTTGACGAATGTACAAAATCATTATAATTTCATCGCAAGTGTTGTCGCTGGTTTTGGAACAGCTGTAGGCTTCACTATATCTATTATTATTCTTGCAGGAATTAGAGAAAGAATAGAAGATAATGATATTCCTCATAGCTTCAAAGGGTCTCCTATTGTATTGATTACTGCAGGTTTGATGGCCATTGCCTTTATTGGCTTTTCAGGCTTGATTTAAAGGGGGAGAATGAATATGAAGTCAATTATGATTGCAACTCTCCTTGTTGGTTTGATAGGGCTATTTATTGGAATAGTTCTTGGTATTGCAAGTGAGAAGTTTAAGGTTGTTGTAGATGAAAAAGAACAGAAAATCAGATCTGTTCTTCCAGGTAATAACTGTGGTGCCTGTGGTTATCCAGGGTGTGATGGTTTAGCTCATGCGATTGCAAAAGGAGAAGCACCTAGTAATCAATGTCCTGTAGGAGGTAATGAAGTAGGCGCAAATATTGCTTCTATTTTAGGACAGCAAACACAGGCAAGTACACGTTATACAGCCTTTGTGAAATGTAAAGGAACTTGTGATAAAGTCACACCTGTGTCTGATTATTCAGGTATTAAAGATTGTTTAAGTGCTGCATTAGTACCAGGTAAAGGTGGTAAGATGTGTGTTTCAGGCTGTATTGGTTTAGGAAGCTGCGTACAGGCTTGTGATTTTAATGCAATCCATATTGTAGATGGTGTAGCTGTTGTAGATAAGGAAAAATGTAAAGGGTGTCAGAAATGTATGGAAGCATGTCCTAATCATCTGATTGAAATGGTACCTTATGAAGCGATACATCGTGTTCAATGTAATTCTCATGATAAGGGACCAGTTGTCACTAAAAGCTGTCAATCAGGTTGTATTGGCTGTCGTTTATGTACAAAGGTATGTCCAAATGGAGCGATTACTGTCGATGATTTCTTAGCCCATATAGATTATTCTAAATGTACAAATTGTGGGGCATGTGTAGAAAAATGTCCTAGAAAAGTCATTCAATAAAAAAATCCCTTTATTGGGATTTTTTTAAGAGTGATTGAAGTTTTTTGTATAAGTGATTTGATTATTTGTATCAATAAAGCATGCTTCTACATCGTCTAGCGATTCAATCAGTGCTTTGCCTTTTTCGAGTCCTAAAGAGAAACATACAGTACTTAATGCATCACCCTGCATTGAAGAAGGGGATACAATAGTGACAGAAGCGAGTCCGTTATCATAACTATAACCCGTACGAGGGTTTGAAATATGATGATAAACATGATGGTTCACTTTCATCTGTCGTTGATAAATGCCACTTGTTACAACTGATTTATCTTCTATTTTAGTACTTATAATAGATTCATCTGTTTTTTGAGGATTGGTGATTCCAATACGATATCCTTCTGTCATCTTATCTCCGACACATAGGATATTACCACCAAGATTAATCAAGGCATTATTGACTTTATGTTGGATTAAATACTCTTTAAGTTTATCTGCAATATATCCTTTCGCTATTGCACCTAAATCTATTATTGTATTAGGATTTTTATAGAGTATTTTTTTGTGATCACAGATAATATTTTGATAGTTAACTGTTTTAAGATTTTCTTTTATGAGAGTTTCATTGGGTAAAGTTACTTTATCACTCTTGAAATCCCATAAAGAACTCACAGCGCCAATCGTAATATCAAAAGCACCATGTGATAACTCACTATAATAAAGTCCCTGTTTAATGACAGAGGCGAGTTCGTTAGAAATAGTTTGGTATTGGGTCTTATTCTTATTATGATTAATTTGATAGAGTTCACTAGAAGTATTTGTGGTAGAGAAAAGTAGTTCATATTTCTTACATAAATCAAAGCACTTATTTATAATATTTTTTGAAGATGAATCATATAAAGTAATAGAGACAACTGTATCTAAACAGAACTCTTTCTGAGTAATGGGTTCATTATTAGGCTTACAGCCACTAAGTAAAGAAAAACATAGGATAAGTGAAAGTATTCTTTTCATAAAGCACCTCCTTATTCTATTATACAAGGAGAAAATAATGAAAAACAGAAAATATGATATTTATGTGTTGACTGTTTTATTGATTATAGTTGCTGCTGGTTTTCTTCTTCGTCCTCAGTCAAAAAGTAATATGATTAAAATTACTTTAAACAAAGA
>NZ_DAWDDM010000188.1:0-3974 GCF_052354645.1 Catenibacterium sp. | reverse complement strand
CAAACGTAGGTATGTACCGAAGGCTATTTCGGGAATTTACGACTATGGAGTGTACATGAACTTGTGAGTAGATATGATTTCGGTCAATCCAAAGCATACACGATGACATAGTAAGTAATGTTCGTGAGAACTTACATTATCTCGATGTGAGTATATTTAATCACATTTTGAGTGGCAGTTGAGAAGAATGCTTACAATTAAGGATTTATGCAAACAATATCATACAGGTGAACTCACTCAGACAGCTCTTGATCATGTGTCTTTATGTTTAAGAGATAATGAATTTGTCGCAATATTAGGACCATCTGGTTCAGGAAAAACAACTTTATTAAATGTGATTGGCGGCTTAGATCAATATGATTCAGGAGATCTTATCATCAATGGTATTTCCACAAAACAATATAAGGATAAGGACTGGGATTCTTATCGAAATCATACAATAGGTTTTATTTTTCAAAGCTATAATTTGATTCCACATCAGACAATTCTTGCGAATGTAGAACTCGCTCTCACAATTTCAGGTGTTTCTAGAGAAGAAAGAACACGTCGTGCACAAGAGGCACTTAGTCAGGTAGGACTTAAAGAACAGTTTCATAAACTACCAAGTCAGTTATCTGGTGGACAGATGCAAAGAGTGGCTATTGCCCGTGCATTAGTGAATGATCCAGATATTTTACTTGCGGATGAACCAACAGGGGCACTAGATAGTGAAACAAGTATACAAGTTATGGACTTGCTTAAACAGGTTGCGAAAGAAAAACTTGTAGTCATGGTCACTCATAACCCAGAACTTGCACATATGTATGCTAATCGTATTGTGAATCTAAAGGATGGTGTGATAGTCTCTGATTCTAACCCAGTATCATTTAAAGAAGAAAAGCCTGTTCATAAAAATTTGGGAAAGACATCTATGAATTTCCTAACCGCATTAATGCTTAGTTTTAATAACCTTAAGACAAAAAAAGCTCGTACAATATTGACATCATTTGCTGGCTCTATTGGTATTATTGGAATTGCACTTATTCTATCTATTTCCACTGGTGTCAATGCCTATATCTCATCCATTGAAAAAGAGACGTTATCAGAATATCCTCTTTCTATTCAATCTACAGGAATTGATATGAGTGCGATGATGGGCGAACCAGTCAAGAAAAACAACAGTGAAGTCAAGGTTGTGGATATGATGGAGAATATGTTCTCTAAGATCGGTTCTAATGATTTAAAGAACTTAAAAGCATATATAGAGGAACATAAAGAAATTAATCAATATGCCCGTGCTGTAGAATATGATTATGGTATCTCACCACAGATTTATGCAAATGATCAATATGGAATCAGACAAGTGAATCCTGATGCCACAATGAAAAAACTTGGCATGGGAACAAGCAGTAATTCTATGATGAGTAGTATGATGAATACGAATGTTTTCTATTCTCTTCCATCTCATGCCTCTTTATATGATGATCAATATGATGTAAAAGCGGGTCACTGGCCTAAAAATAAAAATGAATGTGTATTGGTACTCTCTAAAAAAGGTGGTATCAGTGATTTTATGCTGTATACATTGGGTTTAAGAGACCCAGCACAATTAGATCAGATGTTAAAAGCTTTTAGTGAAGAGAAAAATATTAAAGTCACAACAGGCAAACAAGGATATCGTTATAATGATCTATTAGGTATTACTTTTAAAGTAGTGAATGCATCCTCTTATTATCAATATGATGATACATATAAGGTATATAAAGATAAAAGTAATGATACAAACTATATCAATTCACTTGTACAAAATGGCAGTGATTTAAAAATTGTTGGTGTTGTACAGCCTAAAGAATCGACTAATGCTTCTATGCTTGCTATGGGGATTTATTATCCTTACTCACTTGCCACTTCTACTATTAAAGATGCGAGTAATAGCCAGATAGTAAAAGCACAGCTAGAAAATAAAAATATAAATGTGATTACTGGACAATCTTTTAATGATCAGTCTCAAAAATCATTAGATTTATCATCTATGTTTCAAGTAGATAATAATGCACTAAAGAATGCATTTCAGTTTGATACAAGCAAGGTGAATATATCCATGCCACAAATGGATATGTCTAGTATTTTAAGTCAGATAATAATTGATATATCTCAAAATGATGCATCATTATTTATGTCCACGCTTACTTCAGGCTATAACGATTATTTAAAGGAACATCCTTTAAAAGAAACAGAAAATTTAAATGAGGTGGTTCAAAAATATCTTCAATCCAAAAGAACATCAGATATTATTAAGAAAGGTATTGATGATGCAATTAAAGAAAATGGTGAAATAAAGATCACTGAAGAACAGATGCAGAAGATTATGAAGAATGTAGCGGATGACTTTAGTGATTATGCAAAAGAAGATATCAATTCATTTACATTAGGATTACAGAATAGTATGATGAACTATCTCAATTCACAGGATTCTAAGCAGGTCATCAATCAGTTTATTAATAAAGTTATCAAAGATAATCATCTAGAAGAACAGTTGAATACTATTATGGCAGGATATATGCAAAATATCACAAAACAATTGTCTACCTCTTTATCTCAGGCATTTACTTTTAATCCTGATATCTTTAAACAGGCTATTAAAATGAATAGAGATAGTACGGATATGACTGAGCTTATGAAATCAATGATGAATACAGAACAAACAAGCTACGATAACAATCTAAAGAAATTTGGTTATTGTGACTTTGATAATCCAAACAGTATTAGTATTTTTCCACAGAATTTTGAAAAGAAACAGTCTGTTTTGAATTATTTGGATCATTACAATGAGAAGATGAAAAAGATAGATGAAGATAAGGTGATTACTTATACAGATGTTGTAGGTACACTTATGTCTTCTGTGACTGATATTGTTGATGTAATTAGTTATGTACTGATTGCCTTTGTAGGTATTTCTTTAGTTGTTTCTTCAATTATGATTGGTGTAATTACTTATATTAGTGTATTGGAAAGAAAAAAGGAAATTGGTATACTACGTGCACTAGGTGCTTCTAAGCACAATATTTCACAGGTCTTTAATGCAGAAACATTTATTATCGGTTTATTATCAGGACTTATGGGTATTGGTATTACCTTGCTTCTATTGATTCCAACTAATATTATTATACATAACGTTTCCAATCAGACCTCTATCAATGCGATGCTGCCAGTAAGTGGCGCAGTTGTTCTTATATTATTAAGTATTGGTCTTACATTACTTGGTGGATTAATTCCATCCCGTAAAGCTGCAAAAGAGGATCCTGTCAAAGCATTACGTACAGATTAAAGAAGTAAATGATGCCAAAGAACGTCATTGAAGAAATCTATTCATCCCATGATCATTTCTTTGACTTAGAAAAAATACGAAATATTTCATGTATCATACAAGTGAAGCTTCTGTATTTTGCTTTTATAATGCCGTTGTTCTCATGTGATTGCCATTGCAGTAATAGAAATACTCTATCTTTTCCTTACTACAATGGAAGGAGATGCACATGAAAAGAGCGCTAAGCATGAAGATTTGATTGTGTGAGATAAGATATAAGGTATGCAGCAATGTATACCTTTTTATTTATCACAAACAATAATAAAAGTATTGAAAACAATAATGCAATGAGTATAATAAAGTTGAAAAGGAGAGAAAGTATGAGAAACAGAATTACAATATTAAAAGAGAAGATGCTTGATGAAAAACGTTATGCATCTATTGAACAAGCGCGTATCATAACACGTATTTATAAAGAGAATGAAACTCTTTCTGTTCCTATGAAACGTGCCCTCTCTTTAAAAGCGGCGTTAGAAGAAATTGAAATTGGTGTTGAAAAAGAAGAATTAATTGTAGGTAATCGTACAAAAGGTGTACGTGCTGGTGTTGTATTTCCTGAAAGTGGCTGTTCATGGGTGGATAGAGAATATGAAACACTTCCTACCCGTCCTCAGCATCAGTTTGAAGT
>NZ_DAWDDM010000187.1:0-3999 GCF_052354645.1 Catenibacterium sp. | reverse complement strand
CTCTGAAGTCTTCTTCAATATCCTTACGGATAATAAAGATAATTTTGTTGAAACCAGCGGCAATTGCATCATGGATTGAATAATCCATAATAATTTCACCATTAGGTCCTACAGGCTCTAACTGCTTGATTCCTCCACCAAAACGTGAACCAATACCAGCAGCCATAATTACTAAAGCTGTATTCATAATATAATCCTCCGTCAAACATGATAACTATATTATACAACGAAAGTTATGTAATAGATATGTAAATAAAAAAACTCAGGAAATTCCTGAGTTATATTAGATAGTGAAGTCTACACAAGCTCTTACTTCAGCATTTTCCTTTGCGATTTTCGCAACAGCTAAATGTCTAGGATCATTTGCATAGCTTGATAGATCTTCCATATTATCAAATTCCATAACTAATGAAACATCATATGTTTCATTAGGATTTTCATTTCTTCCAACATGTAAAGAACGGATACCATCAATCTGTCCTACAAGTCCCTTTAATCCTTCTACAAACTGATTCTGTAGATCTTCTGTACCTTCTTTAAATTTCCATACAACAACGTGCTGAATCATTTTTTACTCCTCCTTCATTAATTCATTCACTATAGGCATAAGTTCCATCTGTGTAATTGTTTCAATAAGTCCTGCATCTACGACTTTAGTAATTGCAGGATCCATTGGTAAACGACATACAGTAGAAATATTAAACTTTTTCGCAATTTCATCTATATGACTCTCACCAAATAAATAATGTTTATTTCCACAATCAGGACAGATATAGTAACTCATATTCTCAACAAGACCTAAAATAGGAATATTCATCATCTGTGCCATATTCACTGATTTCTCTACAACCATGCTGACAAGTTCCTGTGGTGAAGACACCGTAATAATACCATCTACAGGAAGAGATTGGAAGACTGTAAGAGGAACATCTCCAGTTCCTGGAGGCATATCGACAAATAAATAATCTAATTCACCCCAATAGACATCAGTCCAAAACTGAGTTACTGTATTAGATATTAAGCTTCCTCTCCATACAACAGGATCAGTAGGATTATCCAACATTAAGTTTAAAGAAACAATCTTAATACCTGTACGTGTTTCAGCAGGAATAATACCTTTATCATTTCCATAAAGTTTCTCAGTTAAACCAAAAGCCTGCGGAATAGAAGGTCCTGTAATATCCGCATCTAGAATACCTACATTATACCCAATACGGTGCATCATGACTGCAAGTAATGATGTCATTAAACTCTTACCTACACCACCCTTACCACTTGTAACTGCAATAACATGTTTAATATGGGAATTCTTATTTAAATCTTTATGAAGATCCTTATTAAAATACTTATCATATTCACCCATTTTATTCACCTCATTTATTATTATACATGAAATAAAATAAAAAATGCTGATTAACGAACTATATAACCAGCATACATGGTGATGGCAAATAAGATTAACACACAAATAATCTTAGATACTGCCCAAGCAATTTCGTATCTCACTGTTCCGTCTCCTTTTCTATACTTAGTATAGAATAAGAGGAGAAATACAAATATCATTGCAAGCACAAGAATACATAAATATTAAGTAAAAAAACTAGGGAAATGAATCTCTAGTTTACACTCAATGAGTGGCAGATAGAAGTATAGTTCCCATAATCATAACAGCAACTAATTTTGAACCTAACCAATACAAATTGTACTTCATATCCATCACCCTTTCTTTTACTACACTCAGTATAGTAAAGAAAGGGTTAAGAAGAAATCACACTCACATTAAGTGTTCGTAAGTATTACTTTAAGAAACGTTTGATCCACTTCATTTTATCATCAGTAAGTGGATAATATCTAAATGGTAAATCAATACGTGTACTCTTATGTAATACAGAACGGCGATGAGAGAATGTCTCAAAAGTAAACTTACCATGATAATAACCAATACCACTTGCACCTACACCACCAAATGGGAGTGTATTAGTCGCAAAATGACTCACTGTATCATTAATACATGCATCACCAAAGCTACATAAATCTAAAATCTTATTGGCATGATATGAATCATTAGAGAATAAATAGAGGGCAAGAGGCTTATCATGACTATTAATATATTGAATCGCTTCTTCAATTCTATTGTATTCTACGAGTGGAAGAATAGGTCCAAAGATTTCTTCTTCCATTAAAGGATTATCAAAATCTACATCATTCACAATAGTAGGTGCAATCTTTAAATGTTCTTCATCCACTTCTCCACCAATAAGAATATCCTGATTCTCTAAGAGTTTCTTTAAACGATCAAATTGATCTTTATTGATGATCTTACATAAGTTTTCACTTTCTAATGGATGTTCACCAAAGAACTTCTTAATATATTCATCAGCATAATCAATAAAAGCAGCTTTCATACTATCTTTAATTAATATATAATCAGGCGCAATACAAGTTTGACCAGCATTCAAGAACTTACCAAATATAATACGTTTCGCTGCAATCTCCATAGGAATCATATCAGTTAAAATAACAGGAGACTTACCACCTAATTCTAATGTGACAGGTGTTAATGTTTCTGCCGCTTTCATATAGATTTCTTTTCCTGCTTTCTTGCCACCAGTAAAGAAAATATAATCAAAAGGTAAATTAACAAGTTCCTTAGAAACCTCTAAACCACCCTCAGCACAATAGGCATGTCCTTTATCAAAACATGTATCAATGAGCTGCGCTACAATAGCGGAAGTATGTGGTGTCTGTTCACTTGGTTTCACTATTGCACAGTTACCTGCTGCAATAGTACCAATAAGTGGTTCTATCGCAAGTAGGAATGGATAGTTCCAAGGTGAAATAATAAGTGTTACACCATAAGGTTCATAAATCGTATAAGAGCGAGAAAAGAACTGATGAAGAGGTGTCTTTACCTTTTCCTTCTTTACCCATTTCTTAATATTCTTTAATGTATATGTACAGGCTTCAAGAGTGAGTCCTATTTCTGTCATATAGGATTCTCCTCTAGATTTACCTAAATCTTTCTCTAAAGCATCTTCTATTAAGTCCATATGGTCTTTAATCCATAGCTTAACACGTTTTATTGCATCTATTCTTAAACTTACATCTCTAGTCATTAATGTGTCATAATACGTTTTTTGGTCATTAAAAATCTTTTCTAAATCCATATCTATCACTTCCTTCTCTAGTATTCTAGTACCTTTCACATTCTAATACAACAGACGAATATAATTCACATAATTCAAAAAACATACTAGATATGATACGTGAATTCAATGTGAATAAGATAAGAAATTTATGTGTTTATTTGTGGTTTGTATTTCAAAAACAGTCCACATTAAAGTACAGATCCATAGAATTCCTCTATATCTGGAATAGCATATGATGAGAGCGATGACAAGAACTAATTTAAGGTATTTTCAACCTTAAAGTAATTTAGAAAACTTTCCAAAAATGCGATAGTTGATTTCTTATACTTTCTATTTTTAAGGACATAAACAGTCGCTTCATCAGCATAATGTCTTGCAAAGTCTTTCATATATGCAGCTAGTGCGGTGTTATTGATATCTTCAATAGACTTATAATTTTGAAGAATTTCTAAAGTTTCAATAATAGGAATTGTTTCAGGTGTTAGAGAAATACTAATATTCATCACATATATATTATGAATATTTTTCTTTTTACCTGGTACAGCAGAGGAAAGAACCTCAACACGTTTACTGATTTGTGTAGTTAAACCTTTTTGATTAAAAAGTCTATACCCAACTACAATTCCCTGATTATCCTTTATATAATGATCAACAATGTCTTTTTCGCTAATTGGGACTGTACCAAACCGTGTATTTTTTGGTCTATAATATAAACCTTTTGTAAGATGTACAAGTATACCTTTCTTGCACATTCTTTCTAATGCTTTATAGTAAGTCATTTAAGTAATATTACTGATAGATTTTATATATAAAGAAATTTCTACTAAAAGTTTATTTTCATGTTCATTTT
>NZ_DAWDDM010000186.1:0-4023 GCF_052354645.1 Catenibacterium sp. | reverse complement strand
CTATATTATTAAATACCTGGGAAGCTATGTATTATGATGTGTCTTTAGAAAAGATTGAAGAACAAGCCAAACTTGCGAGTAAACTAGGTATTGAATTACTTGTATTAGATGATGGCTGGTTTAGAAAAGAAAATAATAGTCATAATTCTATGGGAGATTGGAAATGTAATACGAGTAAGCTTCCAGGTGGTATACAAAAAGCGGCTGAACTTGTTAAATCATATGGTTTGAAGTTTGGTTTATGGTTTGAACCAGAAGCTATTAGTAAAAACAGTGATTTATATATAAATCATCCAGATTATGCATTATCAGTAGATGGATATGAACCTACTTTAGGCCGTCATGAATATCTTCTTGATTTATCCAGGGAAGATGTGCAGAATTATTTAATTCATATGCTTGATTCTTATCTTTCTACAGGACTTATTGATTATATCAAATGGGATATGAATAGACCGATGAGTGATGTATGTTCTCATATATCTCAATATAGTACAGAAGTGGCTCATAGATATATGCTTGGTCTTTATCATGTGCTTGATGTGATTACATCTCGTTATCCTGATGTTCTTTTTGAAGGATGTTCAAGTGGAGGTGCACGTTTTGATCCAGGTATCTTATGTTATATGCAGCAGAACTGGGCCAGTGATAATACGGATGCACTCAATCGCAGTGTGATTCAAGATAGTTTTAGTCTGCTTTATCCACAATCAGTGATAGGTGCACATATCAGTGCTGTTCCTAATCACCAGACAGGACGTATTACATCCTTAGAGACACGTTATGATATCGCAAAACTATTTAACTTAGGTTATGAACTTGATCTTACAAAGTGTACAGATGATGAATTAGATGATATTAAGAAGCAGATTCAGGAATATAAAACAATAAGAAAAGAAACACTCAACGGTGAATTACATGCTCTTGAATGTGATGAAAATCATTTGGGCTGGGAAGTAGTCAGTCTTGATAGAAAGACTGTTTATGTTGTCATAATGACTCGTTTTTATAATCCTCTAACTGCTCAGAAGTACTTTAAGTTAACATACTTAGATGAAGATTCTGATTATTTAGAATGTCATACACAAGAAATCTATGGTGGAGATGAGCTGCAGCATATGGGCTTATGTGTACCTTTAGAATATGGTGATTTTAAAACTTACACATTTATACTAAAAAAAGTATAAATGGTTAGAAAAAGCCATATTTATATTATGTTATTCCATTCAATTAATGCGCTTTAAGAGGTATAAATATAATCAGTAAAGCGCTTAACAAATTAAAAAGGAAAGGTTAGAAAAATGAACGATAAAGAACTTGCATTAAAGATTATTGAATTAACTGGTTCAAAAGAAAACATTAGTTCAGTAAGACATTGCGCAACAAGATTGCGTTTAGTAGTAAAAAACAAAGATAAAATCAATGTGAAAGCAATTGAATCACTAGATAAGGTAAAAGGATCATTCTTCAATTCAGGACAGTATCAGATTATTCTAGGGACAGGTTTAGTAAATCGTGTTTATGATGAGGTAATCAAGGTGACTGGCGAAGAAGGTAGTAACAACGATGAAAAAATAGTATACGGAAATAAATTCCAAAGAGCTATAAGAACATTCTCTGATGTCTTTGTACCAATTATTCCTGTACTTGTCGCAACAGGTTTATTCATGGGTCTAAGAGGCTTATTGACTCAAGAAGCTATCTTGCATCTTTTTGGTTTAACAACTAAGAGTGTTCCTGCAAACTTACTTACATTTACACAGGTATTAACGGATACCGCATTCGCATTCCTTCCTGCACTTGTATGCTGGTCAACATTTAAAAACTTTGGTGGCAGTCCTGTAATTGGAATTGTATTAGGTTTAATGCTTGTAAGTCCTAGTCTTCCAAGTGCATATGATGTTGGCTCTGGTGCTGCAAAACCATTGATGTTCTTCAATTTCTTAAAGGTATCTGGTTATCAGGGTTCTGTATTACCTGCCTTTGTGACAGGTATTCTTGGTGCCAATATGGAGAAATGGTTAAGAAAACGTATTCCAGATGCATTAGATCTTATTCTTACTCCATTCCTTACATTACTTATTGGTATGACAGTCGCATTATTTGCGATTGGTCCAGTTCTTCATACAGTTGAAACAGGTGTATTATTTGTAGTTGAAAAATTATTGCAGTTACCTTTAGGTTTTGGTGGTTTATTATACGGAAGCTTTGGACAGTTACTTGGTATCTTTGGTATTCATCATATCTTAAACTTCTTAGAAATCAGTATGTTAGCCAATGATGGCTGGAACTATTTAAACCCAATTGGTACTTGTGGAAACATTGCGCAGGCAGGTGCTGTATTAGCTATCGCAATTAAAGTTCATGATCAGAAAATGAAACAGGTTGCTTATCCATCTGCTTTATCTGCTGCATTAGGTATTACTGAACCTGCAGTATTTGGTGTCAACCTTCGTTTAGTAAAACCATTTATCGCTGCAATGATTGGTGGAGGTGTTGGTGGATTCCTTGCTTCTATCTTCCATCTTAAAGCAACAGGTATGGGTATTACTGGTATTCCTGGTACATTACTATATCTTAATAATCAGTTACCATTCTATATTCTTGTTAACTTAGTCGCATTTGCGGTGGCTTTCTCTATTACATGGTTATTCTGTGTTCCTAAGACAGAAAAAGAAGAAGTCGTAGAACCAAAAGAAGAAAAAGAAGTTTCTAGTGAATCTTTATTTGCGATTGCATCAGGAGATGCGATTGAAATGAGTGCAATCAAGGATCCTA
This sequence comes from Catenibacterium sp., assembly GCF_052354645.1. NCBI lineage: Bacteria > Bacillati > Bacillota > Erysipelotrichia > Erysipelotrichales > Coprobacillaceae > Catenibacterium > Catenibacterium sp. The sequence goes on along the minus strand of NZ_DAWDDM010000186.1, from coordinate 1,245 downwards.
TGTTTGCAGAAGGTATTATGGGACCATGTGCAGCTATTGAACCAGCTGATGGTAAGATCTATGCTCCTGCAGATGGTACAATCAGCTTTATCAGTGAATCAGAACATGCAATTGGAATCATCACAAATGAAGGTGCAGAACTTCTTCTACATTTAGGTATTGATACAGTAAAAATTACCGATGAAAAAGTATTTGATACAAAAGTCACAATGGGACAGAAAGTCAAAAAGGGTGATCTTCTCACTGTAATGGACTTAGATGGAGTAGAAAGACATCAGTGCCAGAAAACAGTTATTACGATTGTCACTAACCATAACAGCTATACTGATATTGCTCAGGTGAAAACAGGTTCAATTACGCCTGATGATATTATTATGGAGTTATCACTTTAGTCAGTTCTTTGAACTGACTTTTTTGGAGAATAGTATGAAAACAATTGTCAGTGATTTAGATGGCACATTACTTAATAGTTATGGAGTAGTAGATCCCTTCACTAAAGACGTATTGAATACATCACCTATTTATAGAATTATTGCGACAGGACGTAGTTACAAGACAGCTTCTCCTTTGTTGAAGGGAGTAGATATAGATTATTATGTATTATTGAATGGTGCAGAATGTCGAAATAGTCAGGGAGATATTCTTTATAAAGAAAATATCGATCTAAAGATTGCACATACTATTATGAATGGCTTATTAGAACGTCATATAGATTTTGAAATTAATACGGAAGAAGGGGATTATTCTACTGATACTGTATTTTGTGATACAACAGCACAACTTTCAGAACAACATCTTCAAGATTATAAAGAAATAAGAAAGATATTTGTATTTGTGCATGATGAGCAGAAAATCAATCAAATCAAATACTGGCTTGATCAAATAGAAGGAATTAATGTCACTTCATCATCCTGGTGGAATATTGAAGTTACATCAATGAATGCGAATAAAGCACTTATGGTAAAAAGAGTGATAGAAACACATCATATGTCTGATGATGTTTATGTATTTGGTGATGGTTATAATGATATGAGTCTTTTTAAAGGCTATAAGCATACACGAGCTATGAGTAATAGTGTGAATGCACTGAAACAGATAGCAGAAAAAGTGATTGATAGTAATGATAATCATGGTGTTGCGAAAGAAATAATTGATTTGGTTAAGGACTAGAAAAAGCAGGCGATGCCTGCTTTCAGACTGTTGACAAACTAAATGTTAACAGTCTTTTCTTTTAAATTTGAAGAG
>NZ_DAWDDM010000185.1:0-4026 GCF_052354645.1 Catenibacterium sp. | reverse complement strand
AAAATATGCTTTATTAAAAACAAAAGATAAGAATCTTGAAGGTAGTGATGTACGTGAAGGATTGAATGCAATTATTTCTGTTAAGATTCCAGAAAAGTATCTTCAGTTTGAAGGACAGACTAAATCTAAGCTTGGTTCTCCTATTGCTCGTAATATTCTAGAAAATGTGACTTTTGAACGTATTACTTATTTCTTAGAAGAAAATAAAGATATTGCAGAGAAACTGATTGAAAAGATGATCAAGGCAGCTAATGCAAGACAGGCAGCACGTAAAGCTAAGGAGCAGGCAAGAAAAGGTAAGAATAACCGTGAAGCAAAATTCTTAAGTGGTAAGTTAGCACCTGCACAATCCAAAAATAAGCGTAAGAATGAATTGTATCTTGTCGAAGGTGATTCTGCCGGAGGTAGTGCAAAACAGGGGAGAGACCGTAAATTCCAGGCTATTCTTCCACTTCGTGGTAAGGTTATTAATACAGAAAAAGCAACACAGGCAGATATCCTAAAGAATGAAGAAATCAGTACAATGATTAATACAATTAATGCAGGTGTAGGTGCTGATTTTAATGTGGATGATAGTGCTTATGATAAGATTATCATCATGACCGATGCCGATACTGATGGGGCACATATCCAGATCTTATTGCTTACATTCTTCTATCGTTATATGCGTGGTTTGATTAAAGCAGGTAAGGTTTATATTGCCATGCCACCTCTTTATAAAGTTTCTAAGAAGTCTGGCAAGAAAGATAATGTTATTTATTGCTGGGATGAAAAAGATTTAGAAGCCGCTCGTAAGAAAATGGGAAGAGGCTATGATGTACAGCGTTACAAAGGTCTTGGTGAAATGAATGCAGAACAGTTATGGGAAACAACTATGAACCCTGAAACTCGTACTCTTATTCAGGTGACTATCGATGATGCAGCAATTGTAGAAAGAAGTGTCTCTGTATTAATGGGTGATAAAGTACAACCTAGACGTGAATGGATTGAAAACAATGTACAGTTCTCATTAGAAGATAGCTTCTTTATGGAAGGATAGGTGATCAAACATGACAGAAAAAAATATTATTATGTCCTTAGAGGATATCATGGGTGACCGCTTTGGACGTTATTCTAAATATATTATCCAGGATCGTGCATTACCTGATGTAAGAGATGGATTAAAACCAGTACAAAGAAGAATTTTATATGCTATGTGGAAGGAAGGAAATCTTCCTACTAAACCATATCGTAAGTCTGCTAAGACTGTTGGTACAGTTATTGGTAATTATCATCCTCATGGTGATTTTTCTGTTTATGAAGCGATGGTCCGTTTATCACAGGACTGGAAGATGCGTATGCCTTTAGTAGATATGCAGGGGAATAACGGGTCTATTGATAATGACCCGGCTGCTGCCATGCGTTATACTGAAGCACGATTAGCACCAATTGCGTTAGATTTAATTAAAGATATAGATAAAGAAACAGTGCCAATGGCACTTAACTTTGATGATACAGAATATGAACCAACTGTATTCCCAGCTAAGTATCCTAACCTATTAGTCAATGGGGCCACAGGTATTTCAGCTGGTTATGCCACTGATATTCCTCCTCACAACTTAGAGGAAGTCATTGATGCTACTATTTACCGTATTAAGCATCCTCATTGTTCATTTAATGAACTTCATCAATTTATTAAAGGGCCTGATTTTCCAACAGGTGCTATAGTAGAAGGGGCAAATGATATTGCGACAGCCTTAAGAACTGGTCGTGGTAAGGTTGTTGTCCGTTCACGTTATAAGATTGTTGAACAGAAAAATATCAATCAGATTCTTATTACAGAAATTCCTTATGAAGTCAATAAAGCTGAACTTGTAAGAAAGATGGCTGAAATTCAGTTTAATCGTGATATTGATGGAATCGTTGAAGTCAGAGATGAATCTGACCGTAATGGATTATGTATTGCGATAGATTTAAAGAAAGATGTTGATGCAAGAAATACATTAAACTACTTCTTTAAAAATACAGATTTGCAGAAGAACTATAACTATAATATGACTGCAATCAAAGATAAGCGTCCAGTACTTATGGGTATTGAAGATATTCTTGATGGCTATATCAAGCATGAATGTGAAGTCGTAACTAAGCGTTCTATTTTTGATCTTAATAAAGCACAGGAACGTGAGCATATAGTAGAAGGGCTTATTAAGGCTATTTCTATTCTGGATGAAGTTGTAAAAACAATTCGCGCATCTAAAGATAAATCAGATGCAAAAGTGAATTTAATGAATGCTTTTGGCTTTACTGAAAGACAGGCAGAAGCCATTGTGACTTTACAGCTTTATCGTTTAACTAATACTGATATTGTATCATTAGAAAATGAACAGAAAGAATTACAGGCTCTTATTGAAAGCTTAAATGCGATTTTAAATAGTGAAAAAGTATTAAGAAAAGTAATTATAAATGAGTTAAATGAGGTTAAGAAAAAATATCCAACACCTCGTCTCACTGAAATCAAAGATGAAATCATGGATACATCCGTCAATCAGCAGGCAATGATTATTTCTGAAGATGTGTATGTTTCTATTACACGTGACGGGTATTTCAAAAAGATTTCTACACGTTCTTATAAGGCATCTGATGAAAATACATTTGGTAAGAAAGATACGGATATGCTTGTTGACCTTTTTGAAGCCAATACACTCGATGTTATTCTTTCATTTACTAACAAGGGTAACTATTGTTTTGTCCCTGTTTATAAGTTAGAAGACTTCAAGTGGAAGGATTTAGGCAAACATCTAAGTTATTTAATTAAATTAGGTAATGATGAGAAGATTATTGGTAATATTCTTGTAAAATCATTCGATTTAGACCAATATGTTGTCTTATCAAGTAAGAATGGACAAATTAAACGTGTAAGTATTAAAGACTTTAATGTTAGCCGTTTCTCTAAGCCATTAAAGTGTATGAACTTGAAAGACAATGATGAATTAGTGAGTGTTGATATCAGTGATGGAACAAAGGGTATTATTACTGTCACTAAAGCAGGATATGGTACTTTATATAGTGAAGATGAAATATCTGTATTAGGTGTAAAAGCAGGTGGTGTAAAGGGTATTAATATGCGTGATGATGAAGTGGCCTTTATGTGTGTCTTTGATCCTTCAGTTGTCTCTTCTTTATTACTTATTTTAAACCCTGCACATTTCAAACGTATACATATCAGTGATATCCCAGCATGTCATCGTGCAACAAAAGGAACATTACTATTTAAGTCATTAAAGACTAAACCAACTAAAATCTTCACTGGATTCATCTCTAATCCACAGGATGAATTTATAGTTAAGAGTGGTACAGAAACAATGAAGATTGTATCTAAAGATATTAGCTTTGGTGCACTAAGTGCTAAGGCCAATACTTTAAAACAATGTCCATTTGACTTTATTGATGATGTACATCTCACTCGTTCTATGATTATTGAAGAGCATGTACAAAAGAAAGTAGAAGAAAATAAAGTAGATCTTACAATTAAAGATCCAAATCTCTTTGATGAAATGGAAGGGGACCCTGATACTGAGTTCGAATTCATTTCAATGGATGATTATCTTGATGAAAAGTAGGAAATATCCTTGCTAGCTCTATGTAATTGAATAAAAATAGTGTAAAATGACCTAAGAAAAGGAAGGTATATATGACAGAAATAAGATGTTATGGATGTGGCGCCATCATTCAAAGCGCTGATACAAAAAAGCCTGGCTATGTGCCAGAATCTGCTTTAAGCAAGGAAAAGATTCTTTGTCAGAGATGTTATAAATTAATGCATTATCATCAGAAGATGGAATCTCATTTAACTAAAGATGATTTCTTACATGTTTTACAGACTGTAGGAGAAAAAGATTGTTTAGTTGTTTATATCGTTGACTTATTTGACTTTAATGGTTCTCTTGTGCCTGGTCTTATGCGTCATATTGGATATAATGATGTACTTGTACTTGCGAATAAGAGAGATATCTTACCTAAGTCTTTAAAGGAACATAGACTTAATAC
>NZ_DAWDDM010000184.1:0-4077 GCF_052354645.1 Catenibacterium sp. | reverse complement strand
AATCAAGGAAGAATAGAGGTTCTCCACCTGAACAAGCAATATCATTCACACACATTGCAACTGCATCAATACCAATTGTATCATGTTTATCCATTACAAAAGCAAGTTTTACCTTTGTACCACAGCCATCAGTACCAGATAAAAGAACTGGTTCTTCCATATCCTTGATCTTGCTTAAATCAAAAGCACCAGCAAAACCACCAATACCACCAAGTACTTCTGGTCTCATAGTCGCTTTAACATGCTTCTTCATTAATTCTACTGACTTATAACCTGCTTCAATGTCTACTCCAGCTTTTTTATAATCCATGTTTCTTCATCCTTTTATCTATTATTTTTCCATTCTTGCAAGAACTGCTTTATAAGTTTCAATTAAATAACCTATATCCTGTCTGAATACGTCTTTGTCATACTTCTTGTTAGTATCTACATCCCATAAACGACAAGAATCTCGAGAGATTTCATCAGCTAATACGATTTCGCCTTCTTTAGTCTTACCAAATTCGATTTTGAAATCTACTAGCTTTAAGTTTAATCTTAAGAAGAAAGCCTTAAGTAATTCGTTGATCTTTAATGTTTCAGATTTGATAGTGTTATATTCATCTCTAGTGCAAAGACCTAAAGCAACAGCATGGTCTTCATTGATTAATGGATCACCATATTCATCATTCTTATAACTAATTTCAAAAATTGGTTCTGCTAAAACAACACCTTCCTTAGCACCAAGTCTCTTACAGAAAGAACCTGTTGTAATATTACGTACAATAACTTCTAGTGGGAAGATTTCTACTTTCTTAACTAAATCATCAGTATCATTTAACTTTTCAATCATATGAGTCTTGATACCAGCTTCTTCTAACATATCAAAGATAATACCTGAAATAGTGTGGTTTAATACACCCTTACCAGCAAACTGATCATGTTTTACACCATTACCTGCAGTTGCATCATCTTTATAATGCATTAAGATAACATCTTCATTATCAGTTGCAAAAATTTCCTTAGCTTTTCCTTCGTACATTAATTCTTTCTTTTCCATTGTTGTTTTCTCCTCTTATCTATATTTTTCTGAAATTTCGTTATTTGTATCTAAGCAGGCTTTTTCCATAGCCTGACGGTTGTTCTTTAATTTTTCACTTAATTCTGGATATTTGATTGCCATGATTTCAAGTGCTAACCAGGCAGCATTCTTAGCACCATCAATTGCAACTGTTGCAACTGGAATACCAGAAGGCATCTGGACAATTGATAATAAGGCATCCATTCCATCTAAACTTGCACCTTTAATTGGAATACCAATAACTGGTAACACTGTCATAGAAGCAACGACACCAGGTAAGGCAGCAGCCATACCAGCAGCTGTTAAGATAACATCTGTTCCATTGTTGTTGCATTCTTCTACAAATTCACTCAATGCACGATGTGCACGGTGTGCAGATAAAGCACGTACTTCAACATCTACGCCATATTCTTTTAATATAGCAATTCCTTTTTCTACCTTTGCTTCATCAGAGGCAGAACCCATAATTACTGCAGCTTTCATTTCAGTCCTCCATATTTTCATTATGACTTTCATGATCTAGGTGCTCAGAGGCCTTTCACCTAAACTTGACCTCAATTATTAGAATAAACCAGTAATCTTACCTTCTTCATCAATATCCATATTATTGGCAGCTGGTACTTTTGGTAAACCTGGCATACGCATAATATTTCCAGAAATAGCAACTAAGAATCCAGAACCAGTATTTGGAATCAAGTCATTGATTGTTACCTTGAATCCTTCAGGACGTCCAAGTAAAGTCGCATCATCTGATAAAGAATACTGAGTTTTCGCAATACAGATTGGTAAATCACCTAAGCCCTGAGCAGTGAACTTCTTGATCTTGTTAGCTGCCTTCTTAGTGAAGACAACATCATCTGCACCATAGATTTCTTTGGCGATTGTCTTGATTTTTTCATCAATAGGCATATCCAATGAATAGATAGGTGCATAATGAGATTCTTCTGTATCAAGGATATTTAATAGCTTGTTAGCAAGATCAATGCCTCCTTCGCCACCCTTAGCCCATACTTCAGAAATAGATACTTCAACATTTAATTCCTTACACATATCATCTAATAGCTTTAATTCAGCTTCTGTATCTGTAGGGAAAGCGTTAATAGCAACGATACAAGGTAAACCAAACTTCTTGATATTTTCAATATGTTTAGTTAAGTTACCAATACCCTTCTTTAATGCTTCAAGGTTTTCAGTACTTAATTCTTTCTTGTTAACACCACCATGCATCTTTAATGCACGAACAGTCGCAACAATGACAACTGCATCTGGATTTAAACCAGCCTGACGACACTTGATATCTAAGAACTTTTCAGCTCCTAAATCAGCACCAAATCCTGCTTCAGTAATAGCGTAATCACCAAGTTTCATAGCAAGCTTTGTAGCCATAACTGAGTTACATCCATGAGCGATATTGGCAAATGGACCACCATGTACAAATACTGGAGTATGATCTAAAGTCTGTACAAGGTTAGGCTTGATAGCATCCTTTAATAATAAAGTTACAGCACCAGTTGCATGAATATCATCAACAGTGACTGGTTCACCATCATAATTATAAGCAACAATCATTCTTGCAGCTCTTGCTTTTAAATCTTCAAGAGAAGTAGATAAACATAAGATACCCATTACTTCACTTGCCACACTAATATCAAAACCATCTTCACGAGGAACACCATTTGGTTTACCGCCTAAACCAACAACAATATGTCTTAAAGCACGATCGTTTAAGTCAACAACTCTCTTCCATACAATCTGTCTAGTATCAATATTCAAAGGGTTACCCTGCTGAATAGAGTTATCAAGCATTGCCGCAATCAAGTTATTTGCTGAAGTGATGGCATGAATATCACCTGTAAAATGAAGGTTGATATCTTCCATAGGAACAACCTGGGCATATCCTCCACCAGCTGCACCACCTTTAATACCAAAGCAAGGACCTAAGCTTGGCTCACGCATTGCAACGATAGACTTCTTACCTAACTGATGTAATGCCTGTGATAAACCAATCATTGTAGTTGTCTTACCTTCACCTGCAGGTGTTGGGTTGATTGCAGTTACAAGAATTAATTTACCATCCGGATTATTTTCAACTTTCTTGATAGTTTCTAAAGAGATTTTTGCTTTATATTTACCATATAATTCTAAATCATCTTCAGTCAGTCCAATCTTTTCAGCCACATTTTTTATTGGTTCCATGACTGTACTCTGTGCAATTTCTACGTCTGTTAACATTTTTTTGTTTTTCCTCTCTTTCAGGTTATTTTCTTTCAAAACAATTATATACTAATCCAGTACCTGCATGCTTTCTTTTTTTTTGAAAAAACAAAAAAAGAGCCTACTAAGTCCAGGACGTTGCCCAGACGGTCGGCTCTTCAAGAAATTATACTCCATGTGGTTAATTCCACTTCCGTCAGTCGTATAATACAGTTGTAGTTTATCAAATAACCTATTGTTTGACAAGCACAAATTTGATTAAATATTGTCATAAGTTTATAATATAAAAACGGAGGTAATAACTATGTTTAAAGAAATAGATGTAAAGACATTTGATTTAGAAATATTCAATAAATTGAACAAAGAATGGGCACTACTTAGTGCAGGTAATAAAGACGCATTTAATACTATGACTATTTCATGGGGCGAGATGGGTACATTATGGAATAAGCCAGTGATGACTTGTTTTGTAAGACCACAGCGTTATACAAAGGAATTTATAGATTCTAATGATAAGATGACTCTTTCATTCTTTAATGGAGAACATATGAAAGATTTAACAGTATTAGGTAGAGAATCTGGACGTGATGGAGATAAGATTGCGAAGACTGATTTAACGCCTACATTTATTGAAGGTCTTCCTACATTTGAAGAAGCAGACATTGTTGTTGTGGGAAAGAAACTCTATGAAGATACAATCAAGCCTGAATGTTTCTTAGATGAAACACTTGTGGATAAGAATTACCCTAATAAAGATTTCCATACAATGTATATCTGTGAAGTTGAAAAGATCTATAATAGAG
>NZ_DAWDDM010000183.1:0-4111 GCF_052354645.1 Catenibacterium sp. | reverse complement strand
ATTATCATGTTCACAATTGAATGGCGTTTAGCTTTAGTTATTGCGATTATGATAGCTGTTTTCATACTTGTTGTATGGAAATCACGTCACTCTATGAGTGAAGCTTCAATTCGTGTTAAACAGAAGGTTGCAGTCATCAATACTGATATCGAATCAGGACTCACTGGTATGAAAACAGCCAAAGCTTTTGCGAATGAAACAATTGAACAACAGAAGTTCAATACATCCAATGATACATATAAAACATCTAAGAAACAGTTCCATAAAGCTATGGGTCGCTTTAATGCGATTATGGAATTCTTTATGTGTACATTATCACTCATCGTTATTGCGGTAGGTGGAGCCCTTATTATGCAGGGGCAGATGGATACAATTGATTTGATTACTTTTAGTTTATATGTCTCTACATTTGTGAATCCAGTGCGTAAATTATCTAACTTTGCGGAATTATTTGCGAATGGAACTGCAGGTCTTCATCGTTTTGTAGAATTACTTAACACAAAACCTCAATTAGAAGATCGTCCGGATGCAAAAGAACTCACACATGTATCTGGACAGATTGATATTGATCATGTCAGCTTTGCGTATGAAGAAGATAGAAATATCTTAACAGATATTGATTTACATATTCATCCAGGTGAAACACTTGCGTTAGTAGGATCTTCAGGAGGAGGTAAAACAACTTTATCTCAGTTGATTCCTAGATTCTATGATGTTACAGAAGGGGCTATCTTGGTAGATGGTCATGATGTCAGAGATGTGACTCAAACTTCATTACACAACAATATTGGTGTAGTCTCACAGGATGTCTTCTTATTTGCGGATAGTATTGCGGAAAATATCCGTTATGGTAAATTAGATGCGACAATGGAAGATATCATTGAAGCGGCAAAACTAGCGGAAATCTATGATGATATCATGGAAATGCCTGATGGCTTTGAAACCAATGTAGGAGAACGTGGTGTATTATTATCTGGTGGACAGAAGCAGCGTATCTCTATCGCAAGAATATTCTTAAAGAATCCACCTGTTCTTATTCTAGATGAAGCCACAAGTGCATTAGATAGTGTTACTGAAGCTAAGATTCAGGAAACATTCGATAAGTTATCACAGGGACGTACTACTATTGTGATTGCGCACCGTTTATCTACAGTTAAGAATGCAGATCGTATTGCGGTTATTGATGAAGGAAGAATCATTGAACTAGGAACGCATCATGAATTATTAGAAAATAATGGGGCTTATGCACAACTTGTACATACACAGGAATTAATGAAATAACAAAACGACCTCGCGGTCGTTTTTTAAATAAAGTAATAAATTGTATTCATAACTCCTGCAAGGAGCATGACAAGAATAGGATCCCACTTATACTTAGTAAGTAATATAACACATATACCAAATATCACTACAAGATGGATCTTAAATGTATTGAAGCTTTCACCAAAGAATGCAGTGGTAAGAATAGAGACACCTGCAGTCGCAATTAATGCAACAACGGCTGGTCTTAACATCTTTAAAACACTCTGCAACTTATCCATATGTCGATATTTGAGATAGAAATAACTGATGATACCGACAATAATACATGAAGGTAATACACAACCTATAGTGGCACATATTGCGCCAGGAATGCCGGCAATCTTGATACCGACAAAAGTTGCTGAATTGACGGCAATAGGGCCAGGTGTCATCTGTGAAATAGATATAAGATCAGTGAATTCAGAGACAGATAACCAATGATGGGCTGTAATCACCTGCTGCTTAATAAGCGGCATAGCTGCATAACCACCACCAAAACTAAATGCACCCACCTGCAAGAAACTTAAGAATAATTGTAGATAAATCATGACTGTACCCCTTTCATAGAATAAAGTAATCCAATCATGATACAAACAATAATGACTATCATGACATTGATATTGAATATATAATTGGCGACAAAAGCACCAATCATAATAACAGGATAAAGCTTATTTTTCTCTTTTAAGAGACCGCTACCCATTTCGAAGCATACAGATGCAATGACTGCACCGACTCCTGCCTGCATCCCTTCTAACATAAGAGATACAATCAGATTAGTCTTAAATATTTCATAAAAGACAGAAATGACAGATATGATTACAAAAGGAGGAATGATTGTGGCGAGTACTGAGATGAATATTCCTAGTAGTCCTGCCATCTTATATCCAACTACAATAGCCCCATTGACCGCAATAGGCCCTGGTGCACTCTGTGCAATAGCTACTAAATCTAACATCTCATCTTCATCAATCCAATGATAATCATCCACAAACTTTTTTCTCATTAAAGAGACGATGACATAGCCTCCGCCAAAAGTAAAAGCACTTAAGTATAGAGTAGAAAAGAAGAGTTTCACTAATTTATTCTTCAAGATATTCACCTTCCTGTAGTCTGTATTATATCATTTCATTTATGAAAAAAACCAGTTTTTCAACTGGCTTAACATTCACACCCTACAAGTAGTCCACCTATTTCAGCATAATAAGTACATAGACCACCCATTGGATATACAATAATATCCGCATTTGGATAAAGTTCTAAAATCTTATCTCTGACATTATGTGCAAGTTTTAAATTATCTGCATGTGAGATACGTACCTTACCACCATGGTATCCTGCATTTTCAAGATGTTCAATCATAGATTTCACTACTTTCTTTTCACCACGACATTTACTGATCTGCTGGATAGTACCTTCTTCACTGGCAGTTGCGAAAATAGAAATATTTAATACACCAATCGCAGAAGCAACAGCTTTACTTACACGTCCATTCATCGCAAAGTTATGTAATGATTTTAATGCGAAGAATAATCTAGAATGATTAAGATAGTCCTGTCCTTTTTCTACAATTTCTTCAAATGGTAGATCTTCTTCAATCATTTCTTTTAACTTTTCAATAAGTAATCTCATTTCAGGTCCTGTAGATAAACTATCAAATACATGTACCTTTACATTTTCATTTTCTTCTTCATAAATACCTTTAGCTGTCATAGCAGAATTATAAGTGCCTGACATAGCACCAGTTAAAGTGACGACAAACACTTCATCATATCCTTCATAACAATCTAACCAAGACCCTACACTTGGACATGCAGTATGAGAAACACCTTTATACTTTGCAAGTTCTTCAGACATTAAATGTACATCTAGTTCCTGATTATCTACATAGTGCTTATTATCAGTAGAAATAGTGATTGGTGCGACTGCAAAATCAACGCCATTTAATTCCCACATATCACAAGATGAGTCAGCTACAATTTTTCTTTTCATGCGAAAAACCTCCCTATCAATACTATTGTAGTTTAAATTGTGAAATGATACAATTTACAAAGAGAAAAAATATGTAAATTTTTGTTCAGAGGTGCAGTTTATGGACGTAAATAAGAAAACACAAAGAAATAGATTTACAAGAATGTGTATAGGAGAAGCGATTGTAGAACTTATGAAGAGAGATTCTCTTGATAAGATTACAGTCAGCCAGATTGCGAAAAAAGCAGGTATTTCACGTATGACTTATTATCATTATTATGATTCTAAGGTGAATGCGATAGAAGACTATCTACGTGAGATTATTATTCAATATTTGACAGAAAATAAAAAACGTCCTAAAGAAGAACGTTTCATGGAATATTCACATATCTTGTTTTCAATAGAATTCTTTGATCAGTATGCGACATTCTTTATTATCATGGAAAGACAGGGACTTTATTCTGTATTAGTGAATGCAGTCAATCATTTCATGGTAGAACTCTATTCTGATCATAAAGATATGATTTATCGTGCGTATTACTATGCAGGTGCTTTACTCAATACATTTATTAACTGGGAAAAGACAGGAAAACTTGTTCCTGCACAGGAAGTAGCCAAGATGATTAGTGAAAGTGCACCAAAGATGCCTTAATTAATGTGGTAATTTAAAATAACTAGGGGTTTCCTAAATTTTAATTATCACGCAGTAAGGGGTGAATCTCACCCCTTATTTCTTTATAGTCTAGAAGTCTATTTCAGAAATATCTAAATCTAACGATGAATCTTCATCGTTATTTTTTATTAGGGAATACTGAATATCATCAATTCGGTGAGAAAT
>NZ_DAWDDM010000182.1:0-4141 GCF_052354645.1 Catenibacterium sp. | reverse complement strand
ATTATATACTTAATACCTCTAGCAAAATTCTTACTACCAACTTGCTTATAAATAAATACGCTTATCCAAAAAGTAAAAATTATAATAAATGATTTTTTTGAACCTGAAGCCATAGCCATAATAAAAGAAACAAAAGCTCCTCCTAGAAAAATAAACTTATATGCTAAATTTTTTGTTTCTTTGTTAAAAATGGCATAATATATACCTAAACACATACTTATAGATGTATAAATACCTATTGTATTTGTATTGACAAATCCTGTTCCTATTCTAGTTATATTATTACTATTTGCTACTGCATTGGCACGTAATATATTCCAAAAATCTGATCCATACATTCCAAATACATATAAAGATAACGTTACACCTCCGATAAAAGTAGCAATCCAAAATTTATTGATTTCATCGGGACTTCTCAAATATTGACTGAAACAAAATAGAATTATAAGCATTGTGATAAAGTCATATAAAGTATTTTGAGCAAAACTTTTACTGTAAGCGGAATATGGCGCATATAAAATACTGATTGCTAATAAAATTCCAAATATTCCTAATATAATCATGTCGTATAAAGATGATACCTTAATATAACGATGTCTTATGATATACCAGAGACTTATTGTTAAAAAGATATACATTGACAAAGAGTTTAAAATTACTAGATTACCTGCACAGAAAGTTATGTTACAAATAACATAAATCATAGCAGCTATATTCCACAGATTTTGTTTTCGCTGTTTAACCATTTTTTCACTTCCAACTTTTTAACATTTTTAAATACTAAGACATAGTTTATATGCGTTTTTTCATATCATTTGAAAAAACTTTTACTAATTCATCACGTTTGTTTCTTCTATAATTTTCTTGATTGTAATTAAAACATGATTTCTCACTTTTTATAGAATATTCCTCTAACGTACAAATTTCTCTTATAGGTGTTCCTGCTACAACTGTTTCTGGTTTCACATCCTTTGTAACAATACTCCCCGCACCCACTACAGCGTTTGGTCCAATTTCTACACCTGGCATAATGATTGTACCTGTACCAATGAAACAATTATCGTGAATTATAATTTTCCCAAACTTTAATACATGATCAAATCTAGGTGCATATAATCGTTTAAAAATAGCAGTGCCACCATCATGATTTACAAAAGTCACATCACTTGAAACTGTTACATTATCACCTATTTCTATTAGAAAAGGTTCACTTCCAAAATTATGACTTCCTAAAAAACGTACATTTTTACCAACTTTCATTCCTTGTTTTTTTGCTGTACGAACTACTGATGTATTGTAAAATTTTCTAAATACTCTCTCTATCATTTTTAATCCTTCTTCACCTTTTTATATAATATGTATACAAAATTTATAATATAATATTTTTTTACATAGAATAACAATTCTTCAATCCTAGATAACCAATAAGGTTTCTTTTTTAATTCAGTAGCTTGATAAAAATCAATGAATGATGTGTTTCCTTCTTTTTTTAAATAGTTTTCTATTTCAAGATATCTTTCATTAGTTGCCGTGTTTGTGTGTAAGCATACTGTCGAAAATCTATTTGTCTTAATTAATTTTGATTCTTTACATGGCACAAATATCATTCCCAAATATTCATAAAGATGGTTAGTCAATCCATCTGTGATATATTTAAATCCGCATGCTTTTAATGCTTTAATTGTATTTTTGTCGTACGAATGAGAAGGTGCCATAAATACATCAACTTGAATTCCTTTGTTTTTAAGTAAACAACTCCCATATTTTATTTTTTTAAGTTGCTCCTCATAGGATAATCCTGCAAATTCACTTCTTTTATTATTTGATAGAAGACCATTTGAAGATGTAACATACTGATGAAAGCACCCATGCATTGCTATTGTCCAACCCTTTTTTTGAAGATCTTTTATTTTGTCCCAGAACAATGGATCTTCATCATCTATATTTAATAGATTATCTTTGCAGTCTGGAACTACACCAATGATTGGATGAACATTATATTTAATGAATAGATCTTTAAACTTATCAAATTTAGAATGATCCATCTTTGGGCATATATCATCAAACCTAATTAATATTTTCCTCATCGTTTTTTACCTTTACTATCAATATATTTAAAATATTGCAATAATATTTCATTTTCAGAATGCGAATATTTAGTCAGTGAAGCTTTTTCACCTAGACTTTTTGCATACTCTTTTGAGGACGCAATTTCAAACATCGCTTTCGCAAAACCAGTGGCATTACCAACTTCTGTTAGAATTCCAGAAACCTTATTTTCTATTAAATGTCTTGACCCTCCACATGGACAATCAGTAGAAACACATGGCATACCCATACTCATTGCTTCTAATAAGGAATTGGATATACCTTCATAATCAGATGATAATATATACATAGTAGCATCTCTCATCTTTTCATGAATTTTCAATTCTAATCCTTTAAAGGATACTTTTTTATTTAATCCTAGTTTATCTCTATACGATTCTAGGAATTCTCTCTCTGGTCCTTCTCCATAAATATGTAAACAATAAGAATCATCTTTATTACAGAATATAGAAAATGCATCTAACATCATCGTATAGTTTTTCTGTTTTGACAATCTGCCAGCTGCTATGATGACATGAGAATCATTATCCGCATTCCATAAAGGTAAATTTTTTTTAACTGGATTAGGAATTACCACAGAGTTCAATCTGATACTTTTTGAAAAATAATCTCTTGCTTCTTCTGTTTGAAAAATATATCCATCAGCAAATTTATATGTAATATCCCTTACTATTCTTCTACATTTACTAGGACAATCTTTAACAGGATCATTACGTTCACTTACAATAACAGGTGATGATAGGCCCAATCCTGCAACACAGCAATATATGTTACATGTAGTTAAAAATGAAACTATAACATCCGGATCAAATCTTTTAATGAGCTTTCTTAAATTTGATACTCTCTTAAAAGTCGCATATAGAGAACTGCAGTTATCTGCACCGACATATTCTATATGAACGTTTTTATCTATCTCGTATTCTACTTTTGGAGATGATACTAAAGCTAAGAAAACCTCATTTCCGTCTTTAACTGCTTGATTCACTAGTAGACTCATAACACGTTCAGCTCCATTAGCAGACATACTACTAATAACAAATAATAGTTTTTTCATTTTCCCCTCCCATACTTTGTATATAATTCTTCATATCTTCGTGCAACTTTATCAGCAGAATATTGCTTCGCAATATTTTTTGAATTTTTACTTTTTTCTTCTCTTATTTCGGTATTTGTTAATAATAAAATACTTTCTATTAAAGCTATTTCGTCATTTACATTAATTAAATATCCATTATCTTTAAATATATCTGGAATCCCACCAATTTTTGATGCTATAACTGGTAACCCAGCAGCTTCTGCTTCAAGCATACTTACTGGCAAACCTTCAGTAAGAGAAGGTAATACAAAGACATCACACATAGAAAACAGTTCAGGTACATTCTCCACATTTCCTAAAAATTGAACCACATTATCAATTCCTAATGATTTTGTTAATTTTTGTGCCTCTTCCATAAGTTTACCTTCACCTGCAAGTATCAAACGTATATGTGGATTATTTTTATAAGCTTTTGCAAAAGAATTAATCAAAAACATTTGATTTTTTACCCTATCAAATCTGGCTACATTTACAAAAACCACATTATCGTGATCTATTTTCTCAACTCTAGAAAACGAGACATAATCAACAGGATTAACAACCATTTCTACTTCTGTATCAGATAAACAATAAAGTTCTTCAGCTTCTTTCTTGATTTCATTTGAAATTGCAACTGGAACAATAACATGATGGTGATATAAAAAAGTGATTAGTTTTCTAACAATTGAATTGCTTTCCTGTCTATTTGGTCTGCTATGAATTGTATGAAGAATACAAATATTTTCTCTTATAGCTATTGGGAAAGTATATACCCAAGTTGACACGTGAGTATGTATTATTGAAGGTTTAATTTTTTTGACGATGGATGAAATTTGAAAAAGCATTTTAATTTGAAAACCAGGTTTCTTATTTAAAAATATAAGATTTATTCCATTTTCCAATAATCTTTTTTCAATAACAGAACCACAAGGTGCTGATAGACAAACGATATTTAAT
>NZ_DAWDDM010000181.1:0-4179 GCF_052354645.1 Catenibacterium sp. | reverse complement strand
GCTTTGAAGTTGGCAAATGAGTTGTAAATAATACATGACACGCAAAAACGCCAAAAGTAGATGCTATTGCCAACGCAATTAGGTTTGATGAATACATAGACTCATAATCTCTTGCTCCCAAGAACAGGAATACTAAAATCAAGAGAAGTAGTGTTCCTCTCTCCACAGCAATGAGACCTGCATACTTTTTAATACAATTGGTCATTTGTAAAATAGAGCTGCAAAGACCCTCAAAATTATAAAGTGGTAATATAGCAGCAACACCTAAAAGAATTTCTTTTTTTACTGGATCTCGTATGAAGTTAATGTTCAAAAGAGTCATGCATAAAGATACTATAATCATAAGTAATACATAACTATATATCTGCCCGGAGAAACAACTTTTATTTAAGTTCTCCAGCTTATCTCCTGCATAACGCAGATAAATCCCATCTCTCCATCCAAACGTAAACACCCCTAAATAAGTCATGTAAAATAAAAACAACTGCCATTTCCCATATTCATCTATTGATAGAAATTTTGGGACAAACATTACCATGAAAATAGAAACAAAGAAGGACAGAAGATTGGCGCAAAAAGAAAAAGAAATATTCTTAAGAATCTGACGTTTTACCATAATCTATCCTCCTTCCTTTAAATGCCATGAAACGATGCGTACTCACTTAGGTACGTCTATTTATACAGTAATCAATAATAAAATAACTCATATAATATTATAGAATCGTGATGTTGATTCATAAACTCGCACAGTAACTAATACGCAAAAATCAACCTGAAAGTTCACTATTTATTTAAAAGTCAGGAAATTTATATAAATACTCGCTCAAATTAGCTTCTATATATTCAATTTCATTCTTGCTTTGTGGCAAATCTTTCCATGTCTGCGTATTTCTTTTGGAAATATTAGGATTAAAAATCTGCCCTGCTCTTTTATGGTGCTTCTCTGAAAGCCCAAGCCAGACTCTAAGCTGGCTTGTCGTATCTCCATATTTATATATTAAATCCTCAAAACGGACAAATCGAATATTGTCAGTGTTCAGATTTTCTTCCTTACGATGTGCCCTAGTGTATTTAAACCATTTGCAAAATGTTTCTACATCATTGGGTAAAATGCCATCTTTCCATACATATTTATCCAAAATAAATACATCTCGCGGATCCCGATCAACAACGACGACCTGAATAGGATCCTTGAAATATCTCAAATATCTTTGTAGATTCATAGGAGGAAGAAGCTGGTCTACCATCAGTATATCCATATCTTTAGGTACCACGGAATGAAAAAGGTTATGAATATAATCCTGTGTGCATTTCAGAAACTTTTCTTTTGAAGGATGGCTCCCATAAGTAATTTCACTTTTCATGGAATTATATTGCCTATCAATTTGTCCCCTCCATATTGTCAGATGAAGCAGCTTGTTAAGAATCCTTTTCCTGAAATAAAAGAAAGAGCCTCTATCGTAAAGATCATACATCCACCACCCATGGTATTTAAAATCAGTAAGAGCATCAATATACTCATACGAGTACTTTTCCCATTTATCACCGAAAAAAGTGGTATATTTGCGGCCTAAGGCATTACCACAGTAGAAATCAACTAATCTTTTATACCGCTTCAAAGCATGCCCAGAATTATGACGGTTAAAGCATTCTACCAAGTTGAATTCTAAATCAGAAATTCCATCTGGATCCTGAATAAAGCGGAATTCTTCATTAGTAAATGAATAAACTGTATCAAATTCAGATACATAATCAGTCACTGCGCTGGAACCGGTTCCATAATAACTGGCGCAAGAAATAAATCTCATTTATATTCCTCCATAATCAGATTCAAAATATATAAAAGCCTAGATTTGATTGTTTCCGGCATAAAGGCCTGTGTCCGTTTACTGCTTTCCTGCTTGTAATGGTTATATAATTTATCATTCTCAATCAATAAATTAATCTGCTTTGCCATGTCAGTGGCATTATGTACTTTACAAAGAAGCCCAAAATCATTATTGCCTAAAATTTCCCGTGGTCCCGTAGGACAGTCAGTAGCTACAATAGGAAGATGAGAATACAATGCTTCAATAATTGTTGTAGGAAGCCCTTCAAATTCACTGGATTGAACCATCATAAAAGCAGATGAGTAATAATCCTGTACATTAGTCTTTGCCCCCTCAAAAAAAATATGGGAAGAGACTTCTTCTCCCTTTGCCCTCGCATATTCCATGGCCTTAGTCCTGTCAGGCCCATCACCAACAAATACAAGATTTAAATCCTCATGCTTTTTTAACACAAGTGCAAAAGCATCAATTAGTGTATAGGGGTTTTTGTGGGGGGCCTCAATTCGGGACACCATAACAATATATTTACCGTATTTTTCTTTTAGCTTTTGAACTTCTTTATCATTTATCTGCTTTTCTGCAATAAAGGAAGGGTTATATAACTGATGTATATTTAAATGAAGATATTTATTATATTCAAAAACTTCATGCTGTCCTGACTCAACAAGTACGACCAAGTTCTTTATTTTCCTATATAAATTCAAAAATCCGTCCGACAGCAGCAAGTAGCTGTATAAAGCGCCATGCAGCCAGCAAAGTTTATGCTTCGATTTTACAAAACCATCGGCTACAAAAGTTAAATCATTAAAATGCCCTGAAAAAGCAATTGTTAAATCATACTGATTTTTTATCTGAATTCTACTCTTTATCTTCAGTGCAAGATTAAGAGGAAACAGTGCCGTTGCCATCATTGGATATGCATATTTTCCCCAGTTCCACATACGAATGGCCTTATTGTACTGTTCCGGCGTTAATTTTCTGCTATAGTTAAAATGTACCATGTGGCAGGATGAGGGAAATTCCTTTTCCAAGTCAGTCAAATGAGGCCTAAGATTAATGATAGTTACATCATGACCCGCAGACGTCAAAATTCTTGCATAGTCTGCTCCAACTCTCTCTATTCCACCTATTTGTAATCCATCGAATACCATAGCTATTTTCATAGTCATCCCTCATTAATACAATTACTATATGCGATATGTTCTTTAGATTAAGCACTTTAATGCAACTACTGAAAAACTAGTGGCTTCACCGATTATTTTCCACATAGCGCCTAAAAAATCGTCCCGTAATAATTAGATATAGGCCCATAAAGAAAATGGCATACTCAATTACAATGAGACTTTCAACTAATGACCGTCTGGGGAACGTTATAAGAATAAAAAGACAGATTAAACGAACATATCTTTCCCAATTATTTGAAATAAAATATCGTCCGAATATATTGCGTAAAAAAGAAGGCCCAACAAGTGAAACAATGCAGCCAAGCCAGGAAAAGTTCATATAGGTTTCTGCGATAAAAGAAAAACCGGTTCCGAAGTCAAGCAAAGAGCCAAATTCAGCATGGTTTGCAACAAGCAGCCATTGGGTTGGATTGATTATATGCTGCTTAATGCCCCAAAAATCAAATGTACTTGGAATGATGCTCAAAAAAGAATTAGCATAGGAAAGGCCATATTGATAATTATATGACGAAGGCACAAACAAACTAACAAATGAAATCGAATAAAAATTAAATCCTAACTCTTCAATAATTCGTGCCAAAACACCTGTCCTAATAATATCCCAAATGCCCATCTGCTCTCCAGCAGAAGCCACCCTATTATATGCAATGAATGCGGAAAGTGCGCCTAAAAGAAAAATTCCTACACATAATAAAGCATTGATAACTATTTTATTTCTTTTTCCCCGATAGCTAGAATAAATATCATAGAACAACACCATAAGCCAACTGATACCGGTCATTCGATCACCAATTATAAGAGAAACTCCACATACATATAAGACAGGAATATCTATTACTTGAAGCATGCCCCAATATGTGCGTGTAGAATAGCATCGATACAAAATACATGCCGGCAGAAAAAAAGCATTCCCAAATCGAAACAAGGCATTTGAGGAAAGCATCCTTCTTGTTTCTTGAGAAAAACCATTTTGCAGCGTGAAAAAAGCATAGTAAGTATAAAGAGAGATAACAATCAATCCAGTTATCACAATGAGGAGTCTAAGTGCACACTTTAAATGCTCCGTATCCTCCATAATTGAAAATCTAGAAAACAAAATTTTATATTTTGCAGTCTCACAGCTTGATATGCAAGCTATTGTGCCGATGCACCAGAATAATATACAT
>NZ_DAWDDM010000180.1:0-4184 GCF_052354645.1 Catenibacterium sp. | reverse complement strand
TTCCCACACCCAAAGGATATACACGAGAACAAAGTGATTTTGCACATTTCTTACAGACTTATCCATTAAAGGAAAACGGCAGTCCTATTCTTTTATATAACGGTAAAAAGAAGTGGAATCAAAGTGCTCAAATTGCGGTATTTAAGTTACCAATAGAAAATGAAAACCTCCAACAATGTGCCGACTCCGTCATGAGAGTTTATGCAGAATATTACTGGCATACAAAACAATATGATAAGATTCAATTTCATTTAAGTGATGGATTCTTATTATCTTATATGAAATGGAGAGAAGGGTATCGTGTCGTCATTAAGAATGATCATGCATCTTATGTAAAGAGTGCATCCTATGATGATTCTTATGAATGCTTTAAAAAATACTTGCGTATTGTCTTTGCTTATTCAGGAAGTGCAAGTATGGTGAGTGAATCAACACCTATCAAACTAAATGAAATAAGAGTAGGAGATGTTTTCTTAAAAGGTGGTTCACCAGGACATGTCGTGATGATTGTAGATGTTTGTACAAATAAAGAAGGAAAGAAGGCTTTCTTACTCGCACAAGGCTATACGCCTGCACAGGAATTTCATCTATTAAAAAATCCATTACATGATGATCCCTGGTATTATGAAGATGAAATCAAATATCCATTTGAAACACCTGATTATACATTTGAGGAAGGCAGTTTAAGAAGATTATGTTATTGATGAATGTTTTTAGTGGTCACAGAATAGATCCATTACATATTAAGGAAGATGATATTCACTTAGAGGATATTGCTCATGCATTAAGTCTTATATGTCGAGGGAATGGTCATATTAAATATTTCTACTCTGTGGCCCAGCATTCTCTTAATTGCGCAAAAGAAGCACAAAGAAGAGGATATAGTAAAGATGTTGTATTATCGTGCTTATTTCATGATGCAAGTGAAGCGTATATGAGTGATTTGATCACTCCTATTAAGAAACAGATGAAAGAGTATCAGATGATAGAAAATCATCTCTTAGAAACTATATTTTATGCGTTTCATATAAAATTAAATAACGAAGAAAGAAATATTTGGAAAGAGATGGATCATTTATTATTAGAAGCAGAATTAAAGGAAATGATGCCTTTAGAAGAAGATAGACCAACTGTCACACTTATAAGTGTTCCTGATTTAAAGGAACACTATTATCGTGAGATAGAAGCAGAATTTAAGGCTTATGCGCTACAATTATTGGAGGATTTATAATGAAGATTTATGTTACATATAAGTTTTTAACCAAAGAAGACAGAGATGCTTTTTATAAAGCAATCAAAGAGAATCATATTCAGGAATTATCTTTATCTGATGAAGGATGTCTCAAGTATTCTTATACACCTAAAGATGATACTGTTCTTTTTTTAAAGGAAGAATGGGCATCTCAAGACTTACAGTTAAAACATTTAACTCAGCCTCATATGGACTTGTTGAAGGAATTAAAGAACCAATATCTGTGTCAAACAACAGTGCGTCATGGCACTGCTTGTTTAGAAACTGAACGTTTGATATTAAGAGAGTTTAAAATAGAAGACGCTGATGATATGTATCATCATTGGGCTAATGATGAAAAGGTCACTCGTTATTTGACTTGGCCACCTCATCAAAGTATAGAAGACACAAAGCAGTTACTTTCTTCCTGGATTCAGTCTTATGAAAAGGGTGATTCTTATAACTGGGGCATTGTCGTAAAGGATAAGAGTACACTCATTGGAAATATTTCTGTTACAAATATTGATCATAAAACAAACACAGTAGAAATTGGCTATTGTATTGGGCAGGCTTATTGGGGTCATGGATATGTTGCAGAAGCACTTAAAGAAGTTATTTCTTACTTATTTAAGGAAGGTTATGATTTAGTACGTGCAAGACATGATAAAAATAATCCTCATTCAGGTCGAGTGATGCAAAAAGCAGGTATGAAATATGAGGGAATCCTTAGAAAATCTGCAAAAAATAATCAGGGAGTTGTAGATGATGTTGTATACTCAATTCTTCCTGAAGAATTAGAATAGGAGACTATATGGAAGTTAGAGAAATATGTTTGGCACATGTCAAAGAAATATCGCAATTATTTAATGAAATATTCTCCAGGGAACCATGGAATGATGAATGGAATGAAGAGGATCTATCTATTTATATGCATGATTTAATAGGGAATCGCTTATCTCTATCTATTGGTTTATATGATGGAGATCAGCTTATTGGAATAGCCTTAGGTCGTATTAAACATTGGTATAATGGCAGAGAATTCTGGATTGATGAATTTGGAATCATGACGGATGAACAATCTAAAGGACTTGGAACTCAATTTATGGACTTAGTTGTAGATTATACGAAAAAAAGAGGAATAGACCGTATTATGTTGATTACGGAAAGAGAGTTTCCTGCGTATTACTTCTACCAGAAAAATGGATTTGAAGAACAATCATCACAGGTCGTATTCATGAAAGAATATTAAAGAAATAGGTGTGTACTTTGCGTACGCACTTTTTTGTTCTAAAAAAGAGATTATTGATTCTATCTATGACAAAATATGCCCTATAATTTGCGTATAATTACTATCATTTGTAAAATGAAAGCGCTATAATAGGAGTGGTTAAAATGTATTGTAAGGAGATTGATAATATGAAACTATTAGAACCAATTAAAGTAGGTCCAATCACATTGAAAAACCGTATCATGTTCCCACCAATGACAACTGGCTATGAAGAACGTGATGGTTCAATTTCTAAACAGAGCTTCAACTTCTATAAACGTATTGCAGAAGGTGGCGTATCTTATATCGTACTTGGAGACGTCGCACCAGTAAATACTGTTTCTCCAACACCAAAATTATTCAAGGATGAACAGATTCCAGTTTATAAAGAATTAGCGGATGCATTACATGAATTTGATTGTAAATTAGGTATTCAGATTTTCCATCCTGAATATGACGTTCAGGCTTTAGCTGAAATGTTTAAGAAAGGTGATATGCAGGCTGCTCGTGCTAAATTACATCACGATATGCTTCATTTCACTGATGAAGTAACTCCAGAAGCATTAAATACAATTCTTAAACAGATGGGTGAATGCGTAAGACGTGCTTATGAAGCAGGTGTAGATGTAGTAGAAGTTCATGGAGACCGTTTAGTAGGTGCTTTATGTTCTACAGTATTAAACCATCGTACAGATGAATATGGAGGAAGCTTCGAAAATAGAACACGTTTTGCATTACAGGTAGTAGAAAGCATTAAAGAACATGCCCCTCATATCTGTATTGACTATAAACTTCCAATCATCACTGATAACCCATTAAGAGGTAAAGGTGGATTAAAGATTGATGAAGCTGTTGAACTTGCTAAGAAACTTGAAGAAGCAGGCGTTAATATGATCCATGTTGGTCAGGCTAACCATACAGGTAACTTGAATGATACAATTCCAGCAATGGGTACTCAGCCATATTGTTTCATGCAGTCATATACTAAGAGAGTTAAAGATGCTGTAAGTATTCCCGTATCTGCAGTAGGACGTATCGTTACTCCACAAAATGGTGAAGCATTAATTGAGAACGGTGTATGTGATATTGTTGGTTATGGACGTTCATTGTTAGCTGATCCTGATTATGTTAAAAAGATTGAAGATGGACAGCCATGCAGAATTCGTTTATGTATGATGTGTAATAAGGGATGTACAGACTCTATCCAAAACAGAAAGTTCTTAAGCTGTGTTCTTAATGCAGAAAATGGTTATGAATATGAAAGAACTATTACTCCTGCAGATGATAAGAAGAAGGTTGTTATTGTTGGTGCAGGACCTGCAGGCTTAGAAGCTGCAAGAGTCGCTGCAATGAAGGGTCATGACGTTATTGTTTATGACAAGGATACTCAAGTAGGTGGACAGTTAAATATTGCTTCTGTACCACCTAGAAAAGAAGAAATGAATCGTGCTATTCATTATCTCGCAAATGAAGTCAAAGTATTAGGCGTTGATTTACGTTTAGGTAAAGCTGTTACTAGCGAAGATATTTTAGCTGATCAGCCTGATGAAGTCATTGTTGCAACTGGTGCTTCTAACTTCATCTTAAATATCCCTGGTAAGGATATGCCTCATGTACAGGATGCTTGGAAAGTACTTTCTAATGAACAGTTCCCAGCAGGAAGAATCGTTGTTATCGGTGGTGGAC
>NZ_DAWDDM010000179.1:0-4193 GCF_052354645.1 Catenibacterium sp. | reverse complement strand
TGTTTTGGACCCTTCAATGAACCAATAGCCCCTGAAATAGCAGAATAGATATCTGTACCAGTAGAAGATATAACAACATTTGTGAATGTAGAGTTGTTACCTCCACCATGGTCTGCATGTAGAATAAGTGCAGTATTAAGTACTTCTGCTTCCTTATTAGAGAAAGTACCATCTCTTCTTAATAAATATAAAATCTGTTCAGCAATAGAATAATCATAATTCTGATGATGAATAATCATTGATCCCTTATCAAAATGATGTACTTTTGATTGATATGTATAGCTGACAATAACAGGAATCTTCGCAATCAAATCAATTCCCTTATCTAATGTTTCTAATACACCTACATTATCTGGATCATCATCATAGCTATAAAGCATCAATACTTCTCTTTGTAGCTTGTTCATGAGATTCTTCTCTGGATAGCCCAAAATATTTAATTCTAGGTATCTTTCAGGCAAGGTGTAATGATCGCTAATCGTCTTCTTAAAGTGCTCCAATTCCTCTCTATTTGGTAAATAACCAAATAGAATCAAGAAGCAGACTTCTTCATATAAGAAACGACGACCTTTTCCATTCTCGACAATATCCTTTACATTGATACCACGATAATACAATGTACCATAGTCATCAACTTTTTCACCATCAACCTTCTTGTACCCCACTACATCTGATATATTTGTCAGACCAACTAATACACCAGTACCATCTTCATTACGTAAGCCTTTCTTTACAGAATACTTCTTATATAGTTCACCAGGAATAGCTGTTTCATCCAATGATTTCTTAAAACAATCCTTTATATTCTGATCCATATCACCAACTCCTTTTTTGAAGGTTGAATCTATTCTATCACATTATCTTTAGATTGTATACAAGTATTCTTATTAATATTTGAACTTTATTTAGTTGTTTTATTATTATCCACACTGCTATTTGTCTTTTATATAAAAAAAGAAGGATTACTCCTTCTCTTAATCAATCCATCCAAAATGACGACATGCAAACTCTATACCATCGTCTGTAGAATCTTTAGTAACAAAATCTGCTTTTTTCTTTAAGTCTTCTACACCATTACCCATCGCAATAGATGTCCATTCCTTCTTGAACATAACAAGATCATTCTCACCATCTCCAAAAACTACAACATCCTTAATATCAGCCTTTAAGTATTCCATCATCTTGATAATGCCTTTTTCTTTTGCATCATGCTGATAAGTAAGATAAGGTGATACAAAGCGGATATGCCCCACTGTATCTCTTAAAGTAAGTTCTTCTTCTTTGTCTTCTGGAATCGCAATATAAATCTTATAGATATCCTTCAAATCATCATAGTTTAATGACTTATCAAGAATATAACGAGTTGGTTCCTGTCTTTCTCCTACCTGTTCAATAAAGCGTTCATCCTTCATCACTACATCAATACTATCATTAACAGCAACTAATATTCCAAAGCCTTTTTCATCTGCTTCATGAATTAGAGCTAAAGCCTTTTCTCTATCTAATGGACTATTAGTAACAAGTTCATCATTATAAATAAGTGCTGCCCCACCATTAGAAACAAGATTATGAATACCAAGCATCTTAGCAGTATCTTTTGTTTTATAATAAGCACGTCCTGTCGCAATTGCGACAAAATGTCCTTTATCCTGTAATTTTTTAATTGTTTCTAATGCACTCGGTACCGGAATACCTGTTTGTATATCTGTCAAAGTGCCATCAATATCAAAGAAAAAATATTTTTTATCCATGCTTCTCCCTCTTCCAACGTCTATATTCAGTTATGTTATCTAATGCTTTTGTAATGAGTTTCACTAAATAATAAGCAACAACACATTCAAAAGCTACTACTATAATAACACGTAAGTCCGTAATAGGATACATATAAAAATAGGTTGGAATTGCATAAAGGCAACCAATAGTAAGCAGGATGTTTAAACCAATATTAAACTTTCTTAAAAAATTGAGTGGTTTAGAAACCTTAAATAATACAATAAAGCTAATAAATATAGTCGCTAAGAAACTATATGTAGAAAAGTATTTCGCATTTAAGAAGAACATCCATTTTAATAAGAAATTAAACAGTACAAGCACTACAACACTTAAAGCACATGGAAGTGCTGTATGAATCACATGTGTTAAGAAGCCCTTAGAACTCATTGTTGTATCGTGTTCAAGAGTAATAATGAATGATGGTAATCCAATTGCCATACCACTTACTAAAGAGAGCTGAAAAGGCGTAAATGGATAAGTTAAGCAGAAGAATCCAAAGATCAGACTAAGAATTGTAGAATAAATAGTCTTAGTTAGATATAGTGAGCTGACCTTTTCAATATTCGCAATGATGACACGACCTTCGTTTACAATTTCCTTCATTGAACTGAAGTTAGAATCTAATAATACAATATGTGCTGCCTGCTTAGCCGCATCTGCTCCATTGGCCATCGCGATACCACAATCTGCATCTTTAATTGCAAGGACATCATTGACACCATCACCCACCATACCAACAACATGACCATTTTCTTGGAAAGCTTTGATAATCAATTGTTTCTGTTCTGGTTTAACACGTCCAAAGACACATGTTTCTCCTAATACTTGTTTCATTTCTTCTACAGTATCAGGGAGAGTCGAAGCATCCATATAATTATTTGCGTTATCAAGCCCTGCAAGAGTGCATACACGAGAAACTGTAAGAGGGTTATCTCCTGAAAGGACTTTAATAGAAACACCCTGAGATTTGAAATAATCAAATGTATCATGTGCATCTTCTTTAATGATATCACTAATAGTAATAAGACAAACTGGAGTAAGAGAATGATAATGTCCCTCTTCTAAATAATCTGCTTCTCCTAACAGTAATACACGTAATCCAAATTCAGAGTAACCACTGACCTGATCTAAGATTTCTTTATTATCAGTCAAGAATTCAGGAGCACCTAATACAAAAGAACGATTATCATCAAAAGTTATTGCTCGATATTTACGTTCTGAAGAAAATGGTACTTCTGATTTCTTATGATATTTATCATTTTTAGTGAAGTAATTCATTAAAGCTTTCTGAGTTGGGTTGATATCATCTACTAAGAAAGCAAATGAACCCATAATATCGCAAATCATCTCACGCGTATATTGATTACTAATAGGAACAATATGTTTAACTTTAAGTTCACCTGTTGTGATAGTTCCTGTCTTATCAAGACATAGTACATCTACTCTGCTTAATGCTTCAATAGATTCCATCTGTTGAACAAGAGCTTTCTTTTTTGCAAGACGACCAACACCTAATACAAAAGATAAAGAAGTAAGAAGGACAAGTCCTTCAGGGATCATACCTATAACACCACCTACTGTTTTAACTAATGCGGTATTAAAGTCATTTGGCATGGCCTTATATTGTGCTCTAAAGAGTAATAGACCGACTGGCACAATAATAATACTCATAACCTTAATAATCTTCTCAATAGAATCTCTCATCTCACTAGACGCAAGATTCTTATGTTTTGCTTGGTTCACTAGCTTTGTAGAATAGTTTGCATTCCCTACACGGATTACTTTTGCATAACCACTTCCTGCCACAACGAAGGTTCCTGCATAGATTTCATCGTTCTCCTTCTTTTTAACAGGTACTGATTCCCCAGTCAAAAGAGATTCATTGATTTCTAATGCATGATTTTCTACAACCTTACAGTCTGTGCCAATCTGATTGCCAGCTGTCAAGAAAATAATATCATCCATAACAAGTTCTTCTACAGGAACATCAATCAGCTGACCATTACGAAGTGTTTTAACTTTTTCTACTGTAACAACACTTAGCTTATCAATAGTTTTCTTAACCTTGAACTCCTGAATGATACCTAATATTGTATTAGCTACCATAACTCCAATAAAAGTTAAGTTCTGCAGCTGTCCTGAAATCACAATCAAAACAGCTAAAAATATATTTAGAAAGTTGAAATATGTAAGAGTATGTTGTCTCACAATTTCCTTTTTAGTTTTAGAAATAGACTGACCTGTATAGTTCACCTGTCCTTGTTCTATTCTTTCTTGTACCTCTTGTTGTGAGAGGCCTTTTAATTCATTCATATCCACCACTCCTCATCTATTGCACTATCTTAACAAAGAAAAGTGTATTATTTGTGTACTTTCACCTTAATTTTTTCTTAAATAATAGATATAATTAACTTATCTTC
>NZ_DAWDDM010000178.1:0-4205 GCF_052354645.1 Catenibacterium sp. | reverse complement strand
AGAATGATGGGATGGAGAACCACTGCCTCCTCCACCACCTCCACTTGATCCTCCACCCCCGCCACCCGCTCTTGCATAAACAGGGGAAATAGAAAAACATAATATACATACGATAAATAAACATCTAATTAATTTCTTCATAACTTCCTCCTAAGAGATTAGAAACATTACTAATATCATGAATAACATGATACATCCCAAAAAGCCTAAGATACATAGTAATAAGCCTAGCCACCAAATAAGTGTTCTTTCTTTTCTAGTAATAATAGAAAAGATGAGTCCTACAAAAGAAAATACAGGACCAATCAGGATGATATCTGTATAAGAATAAGGAGCGTGATTGGCACTATAGAAATAGATTAAAAATACTACGATAGATAATAAACCACAAATAAGTGGTATAGAGTTCATTTTTTTCATAGACAAAGTATATCATAAAAAAAGAATGATAAGAAATATATCTTATCACTCTTTAACAAGTCTTATTCATACTTAGCTACAATCTTATCGTATTCACCGTTCTTCTTTAGTTTAGCTAAACCTTTGTTGAACTTCTTTAATAATTCTTTGTTTTCACCTTTTAATACTGCGAAACCATAGTTTGCTGGACTTTCTTTACCACAAGGAATATCGAAGTTTAACTGACCTGTTTTAACCATGTATTTTAATACTGGATAATCTTCAAAACATGCAGCTGCTTCACCAGATTTAACTTTTTCAAACATGAATGTTGATTCTTCTACGACTTCTAGTTTGAATCCATATTTATCTTTAATAGACTGAGCATATTTTAATCCTGCAGTAGATGTTTTAGCAACTACAGTTTTACCTTTTAAATCAGCATAACCTTTAATACCTGAATTTTTTGCAACACCCATTGAAACACCTGTTTCATAGTATGGATCTGAAAAATCATATTTTTGTTTTCTTTCATCATTGATTGACATACCTGCAATAACACCATCAGCTTCACCTGATTCTAGTGCTGTACATGCAGCATCAAAACCTAATGAGTTAATCTTAATCTTGAATTTCTGATCCTTGGCAATAGCTCTGATTAAGTCCATATCGACACCAACTAATTTACCAGAATCATCTTCCATTTCGAATGGAGGATATGTTTTATCAGTCGCAATAATGTAAGTCTTTTCTTCATTCTTGCTACTAGAATTTCCTCCACAACCCACTAATGAAACTGCCATTAAACCTGCTAATACAATAGCACCGAACTTCTTCATTTTCATAATCGTTTCCTCCCTTATATATCTACACTTATGTGTTGATACCTTATAATACTTTGTTTAAGAAATCTATTGTTCTTTGTTGCTGTGGATGATTGATGACATCATATGGATTACCCTGTTCTACAATATATCCACCATCCATGAATATAACTTTAGTACCTACTTCTCTCGCAAAGCCCATTTCATGAGTGACAACAACCATTGTCATACCCTGACTTGCAAGATCTTTCATTACAGCGAGTACTTCTCCAACCATTTCTGGATCGAGTGCACTAGTTGGTTCGTCAAAAAGCATAATATCAGGCTTCATTGCAAGGGCCCTCGCAATAGCAACTCTTTGTTTCTGACCACCAGATAACTGTGCTGGATAACTGTCAGCCTTATCTTTTAGACCAACACGTTCTAATAATTGATAAGCAGTTTGTTCTGCTTCTGCACTTGTCATCTTCTTAAGTTCAACAGGTGCAAGCATTATATTTTCTTTAACTGTCATATGTGGGAAAAGATTGAAATGCTGGAATACCATTCCGATGTTTTCTCTTTTCTTACTGATATCAAGTTTAGGATCTGTGATATCTTCACCATCAATGATAACACTACCACTTGTAATATCTTCTAGACGGTTTAAACATCTTAAGAATGTTGATTTACATGATCCTGAAGGACCAATTAAACAGATAACTTCACCTTCATTAATATCTAAAGAAATATCTTTTAAAACCTCTAAAGAACCAAAGTTTTTCTTGAGGTTTTTGACAGAGACTTTTTTATTTGCCATAAGATAACCTCTTTTCTACAACTTTTGATACCTGTGCAAGTACTGTACAGATAAATAAATAATAACAAGCCATAAAACAATAAATAACCATCATATGAGCTGACTGCGTTGCGGCAATTGTTTTACCAACGTTAGTCAATTCTGTTAGACCAATAACAGATAATAATGAAGTATCCTTAATAGAAATAATGAACTGATTGATGATTGAAGGTAACATCGTTCTTAAAGCCTGTGGTAAGACAATCTTCTTCATTGTTTTACCATAAGTTAAGCCAAGCGATCTGGCTGCTTCAATCTGTCCTTTGTCTACTGCTTCAATACCACCTCTGACGATTTCTGCCATATAAGCACCGGCATTAAGTGATAGGGCAACAGTACCAGCAGTAAAAGTACCCCCAATATTTAACCATCTAAATCCTGTAGGTCTTAACATCTGTCCCAAGCCAAAATATATAATCAATATTTGTACAAGCATTGGTGTACCACGAATGATATAAATATAAAGGTTGGCGATTGATTTTAATATCTTCATGATCACTGACTTACTTTTTGAAGTATTGACTAATCCAACAATGATTCCAATAATAGTCGCAGCTACTAATGATATAATTGATAATTCAATCGTAATCACTATAGCCTGATTGAATCGACTGGCAAAAAAACCTAAATTTTCAAAAAATCCTTTCACATGAATCCCCCTTTTCTTTTATGTTTATAAATTACACCAATTCTTAATATATGTCAAAGAATTTTTATCACTATGAAAATATATTATTAAAATTGTATTAAAAAAAGAACAAAGTGAGACTTTGTTCCTTGATTAGGCATCAAAATGATGCTTTTTGAAATGTTTATAGTAAATAATAAAGAGTAGTGAGGTCGTAAACCAAGTGACTGGATAAGAGACAACAACACCTTTAATAGTTGGATAGTGTGGTGAAATGAATGTGAGCCAGGCAATACGTAGTACACATATACCTAAGCATACTAATATCATTGGTTTAATGGATTCCCCACATCCTCTCATAGTACCTGAGAATATTTCAACACAGCAATATAAGAAATAGAATGGCATTAAGAACAGCATCAAGCTATAACATTCTTCAATAATATGTGGATCTGATGAGAATAATCTTGTGATATAACTGCCTGTTAAACAGAGTATTGTACTGATTGAAATAGTCATAATGAAAGCCATAGCAAGGGCTGTTCTTGTACCCTTTTTAATACGATCATGAAGATGAGCTCCATAGTTCTGTCCACTAAATGTTGTGATTGCTGCACCAATAGCCGCAATCATCATCCAGAACAAGGCATCTATTTTTACATAAACTGACCATGAAGCGATTGTTTGTGTACCAAAAGCATTGATATGACTTTGTAAGACAATGTTTGAGATACTATACATTGTAGACTGTATTCCAGCAGGAGCACCAATCATAATAATCTTCTTGAGTACAGGTAGATGAAATTTCATCTTTGATAATGTAAGCTTGTAGACTTCATTTGTACGCATTAATTGAATAGTGACAAGTATGGCACAGACAAACTGGGCAATGACTGTTGCGATAGCTGCCCCAGCAATACCTTGATGGAAAATGACTACAAAGATAAAGTCAAATACGACATTCACAATACTACATACAATTAAGTAATAGAGTGGTCTTTTACTGTCCCCTACTGCTCTTAAGATTCCTGCACCGATGTTGTAGATTGCGCCTGGAATCATACATAAGAAGTAAAGCTGCATATAGAGAGTGGCATCATTCAATATATCATGTGGTGTACCAATAGCATCTAAACACTGATATGAGAAGAATAAGCCAAAAAGCATCATGAGTATGCCACTGACAATTGCAAGACTATAAGAAGTATGCACTGCCTGATGAATTTTCTTATTATTTTGTGCACCATAGTATTGGGCGATGACTACGGAAGCACCTGTAGATAAGCCTACATAGAAGTTAATGATTAAATTCGTTAAGTTTCCTGTTGAACCAACTGCAGCAAGTGCGCTTGTGCCTACTGTTTGTCCAACAATGATTGTATCAACAGTGTTATATAACTGTTGAAAGAAACTTCCTATAAGAATAGGAAAAAAGAAAAAAAGCAACTGTTTCCAGAAAACACCCTTAGTGAAATCTTGTGTCTGATTCATGTTATTCCCCCCTAAAAGATTAATA
>NZ_DAWDDM010000177.1:0-4248 GCF_052354645.1 Catenibacterium sp. | reverse complement strand
CAGCAAACAGTGCTTTTAATTATTTGCACTGTCTACTGGGAGGTCATCATATCAATTACGTTAAGTCTTTTTTTTATGATATATGCTTTCTTTTTCAAATTTAGATACTCTCTTTTCTTATCTTGTTTTTATGATAGAATAAGGGAGAGAAAAGGGTGGGATGTAGACATGCAAAGAGAATCAATTCGTATGTATGCTTATGCAATTGACTTTGATTTAATCAAAGTTGATTTATCATTAAATTATTATAACGGAATTTCAAGTCAGTATTATTTAAAGAATTTAGATACAAGTGAAGTTAAGATACTTAAAGGCGAAGCGACTGAGAAAGAAAATGGATTCCAGTCGTATCTTTTGCATACAGACTTTTCTGTAGGTACAAGATATAAAGTGTTTGATAATTATGGCTTAGCTTGTTTTTTAGATTTTAGTCAGCTTTCTATGAGTAAAGATTTTGATGATCATTTTTATTATGATGGTGATGATTTAGGCAGTCATTATACAAAAGAAAAAACGACATTCAAGGTCTGGTCACCTCTTTCTACGGAAGTTGTATTAAAAATCTGGAAAGATGAAGACCTTCATTATTATCCTTTAGAAAGAGGAGATAGGGGTGTCTATAGTACAACTATTAAGAAAAATCTAGATGGTTATGAATATGTTTATGTTATTGGAATGAATGAACAATCAATAGAAACAGCTGATCCATATGCTTATTCTTGTACAGCTAATATGCATAGTTCAGTAGTCATTGATTTAGATAAAGTAAGAAGAGTAGATTATCCTTTGACAGAACTAAAACATAATACAGATGCAGTTATTTATGAAGTCGGTGTCAGAGACTTCTCTGTTGATGAATATGGACAGATTACACATAAAGGCAAGTTCTTAGGATTCTGTGAAGAAGGTACAGTGACTAAGAATGGTTTTTCATCAGGTATGGACTATTTAGATATGCTTGGTGTCACACATGTACAGCTTTTACCAATTAATGATTATGCAACAGTAGATGAAGATCATCCAGATTTACTCTATAACTGGGGTTATGATCCAGCACAATATAATGTACCTGAAGGAAGTTATATTACTGATCCAAATGATGGCTATAAGAGAATATTAGAATGTCAGCGTATGGTACGCTGTATTCATAAGCATAATATGAGAGTTATTCTAGATGTAGTCTATAATCATATGCATGATGTGAATAACAATACATTAGAGAAGACAGTGCCTTATTATTTCTTTAGAAGAGATGAAAATGGGGAGTTATCTAATGGTTCATGGTGTGGTAATGATTTAAACACTACCGCAAAGATGTGCCGTAAATATATCTTAGATATGTGTAAGAGATGGCAGGTTCTTTATGGTGTAGATGGTTTTAGAATGGATCTCATGGGTATTATAGATATTGATACAGTGAATATGATTTATGAACAGGGTCATGCTTTAGATTCTTCTTTTATGTTATATGGTGAAGGTTGGAATATGGGTACTGCATTACCTGATTCAGAAAAGACAACAATTGAAAATAACCATAAAACACCTCATGTAGGTTTCTTTAATGATCATTTCAGAGATACAGTCAAGGGACCTAATCAGATGGAAGTCAAAGGCTATACATCAGGGGACACTTATAAGACAAATGAAGCCATTATTGCGATGTGTGACTACAATAAGTTCTTATCTATAGAACAGAGCATTAACTATACAGAATGTCATGATAATGCGACTGTATTTGATAAATTCATTATTTCCAATGGACATGAAGATGAATATTGTCGCCAAAAGAGATGTTTATTAACTCTTGCGATGACAATTCTTGCGCAAGGGGTTCCTTTTATTCATGCCGGACAGGAATTTTTAGGTACTAAGAATGGTAATCAGAATTCTTATAATGCGGGTGATGCAGTTAATAAACTAGACTGGGAACGTCATGACGAATATATGAATGTTGTACAGGCTGTAAAGTTCTTTATTGATCTAAGAAAACACAACAAGTGCTTTAGATATTATGATTATGAAGATATGCATCAACATGTATTTATCAACAATATCTACTATCGTATGGTAGAATATCATCTCACTCAGGATGAAGGAGATTATAAAGAATTTAAGATTTACTTTAATCCTTCATATGATGTCATTACTATTGGTATTGAAGACGATTTTAAGATATTATATAGTATGTCAAATGAAAGAATAGAAAATGGACAACTCAATGTATTTGGTGTATCCATGGTTGTATGTGCAAGATAGGAGAATGTAATGAAATTAATTGTTGGATTAGGAAATCCTGGTAAAGAATATGATATGACAAGACATAATACAGGATTTTATTGTTTAGATGTATTAAGTGATGAAATGAATCAATCTATTGACAAAGAGAAATTCAAAGGTTTATATACTAAATTCAAGTATAAGGGTGAAGATGTTATTTTATTAAAACCTCAGACTTATATGAATAATTCTGGTGAATCTGTTGCAGCAGTGATGCAGTTCTTCAAGATTCCAGTAGAAGATATATTAGTTATTTATGATGATATGGATATGCCTACTGGTAAACTACGTTTAAGAGAAAAAGGCAGTGCAGGTGGACATAATGGGATCAAGAGTATTATTGCCCATGTAGGGACTCAGAACTTCAAACGTATTCGTGTAGGTATTTCAAAGAATAAGCTTTATAGTGTTGTAGACTGGGTACTAGGACACTACTCTAAAGAAGAAGAAAAGCTAATATCAGAAGGTGCTAAACGTGCAGCAGAAGCTGTATTATGTTATTTAGATGATGGTTTTAATAAAGCAATGAATAAATTTAACTAGGTGATTGTTATGGAGAAAATACTGAATCTTTTAAAAGATAATCAGGCCTTAAGAACCTTAGATACAGACAAAGGAACTATTGTCACAAACTCAACTAGCGATGAGGCTTATCTCATTGCTGGTTCTTTTTGGCATCATCCAAGAAAAATCCTGATTATTAAAAATAACCAATATGAGGCATTTAACCTCTATAAAACATTAACTGAACTTGTGAATCAAGTTGTTTATTTTCCTGCAGATGAATCATTACGTGTAGAATCAGTGGCGTATTCTTATGAACTATTAGGAGAAAGAATTAATGCATTATATGCGATGACACAAGATAAACCAATGATTTGTGTTTGTCATATGCATTCAATGACACGTTATGTGACACCTGTAGAACTCTTTAAAAAGAGTATTATAAGTTTAAAGAAGGGTGATACAGTAGATCCTTTAGAATTAAAGAAGAAATTACAGTCTATTGGCTATAAGAATACCCAAAGAGTAGATTCTCCTTTCTATTATTCTAGAAGAGGTGAAGTACTAGATGTTTATACAATCCAGTATGAACATCCAGTACGTATTGAATTCTTTGATGATGAAATAGAAGAAATCTCTTTTTATGATAAAGACTCACAAAGAAGAACAGAAAGAAAAGAATCTATCGATATTCTTCCAGCTACAGATATGATGTATGAGGATGATGGTTTATCACAGGTAGAAGCCTCTATCATGGCTTTAAAAGAGAAGATGAAGATCAAAGATGAATTCAAGGATGAACTTGAAGAAACATATGCATTAGATATTGAATCACTCAAAACACATGACTATAGTCCACGTATTTATCAATACTTAAGTTTATTCCCTCAAACTGCCACAATTATAGATTATGCAAGTGATTATACTATTATTACTGCATCTCTTGCTTCTATTCTTGCTTCTTATAAGACTTATATGGAAGAGAACTACCTCTATTATCATGAACTAGAAGAAATAGGACAGATGATCAGAGGAATTAAGCTTATTAATAACCCTCAGGATATCTTAAAACATCCTGATGTTGATTTAGTACGCTTTAGAGAAAATGATAAACAAATCATGTTTATGACTCAGCCTGTAATGATTTCTATGGCTAATGAAAAAGTCTTTATTAGTCAATTAAAGGACTTACTTACATATAATCGTGTCATGATTGGTGTAGATGAAAAGCGTCAGATAGATGTATTAGTAAACCTATTTACTGATCATGCTATTCCATTTACTCTCACAAGTGCCACAAATAAGATTTATGACGGGGTTAATCTATTTTTAGGACATCTACCTTGTGGAATGAACTTTGTAGAAGAGAAGACTGTATTACTCACAAGTCAGGAACTCTTTAAAGTACAAGAAACAAAGAAGAAATATATTAAATACAGAGATGCCACTAAAATCTCAGACTATAAT
>NZ_DAWDDM010000176.1:0-4259 GCF_052354645.1 Catenibacterium sp. | reverse complement strand
CATTCTATCTGTTTCCAATACACATAAAACTCCATCTTTAATAATTACATATTTACATAGTTTACACATAAAAATATCCTCCTGGTTATTACAACCTAGAGGATATCTATATTTCTAATTGATTTTAAGTACTTTTTTATTTAATGTCCTTGACACGGGGTCCACATTAGATTCTTATAGTTTCTTATTCTTTTCTTTACATATATCTACTAGTGGACATTCCTTACAATGAGGTGTCATGGCTTTACAATGATATCTTCCAAAGAAGATCATTTGATGATGTGTTTTGATCCATCTATTTTTAGGAATAGTCTTCATGAGCTTCTTTTCTACAGTCAATACTGTATCATCCGCTTTCGCAAATCCAAGTCTTTTAGAAATACGTTCTACATGTGTATCTACCGCAATAGCGGGATAACCAAATCCTTCTGCCATGACAACATTGGCTGTTTTTCTTCCTACTCCTGGTAAAGTAATTAATTCTTTATGAGAAGCTGGTACAACGCCATTAAAGCGTGTCTGAAGAGCTTCAGCCATAGCCTTAATATTCTTAGCCTTATTTCTATAAAGGCCGATAGAATGGAGATCTGACTCTAATTCGGACAATGATGCATTCGCATAGTCTTCTACTGTCTGATATTTTTTAAATAGATGAGTAGTCAGTTTGTTCACTGCTTCATCTGTTGTTTGCGCTGATAACATTACTGCAACAAGTAATTCTAGATTGTTAGAATGATTCAATACACAACGTGCATCTGGAAACATTTCATCAAATGTATTGAGTATTCGATCTTGTTTTGTTTTAATCATTTTCCCACCAGTTATAATTTCTTACTTCTTCACTTACTTCTGGCTCTTCTTCTTGATATTTCTTAATATAATTCTTAGAATGAGCCCAGTTTTCTAATACTCTTTCAATATATCTAAAAGAAAGTGCATTAGATTTCACTGCTTCTCTTAAAGCAGATACAATCATTTCATCATCATATCCAGTTCTTTTAAACTGATTGATATATTCAATATCCATAGTACTCATTGTACGTCCAAAAGCATCCTCAAATATTTCTACAAGATTGACTTCTTCTTTCTTTTCTACCTTCATACCTAGTAATAGCTTTTCTAAAGGTTTGAAATCAATTTTTAAGTTAATACGATCAAGATAATGTTTGTCAACAAGTCTAATCATAATATCATCAATTTCTTTAATAGATAGAGACGAGAATTCCGCAATCTTTTGAGGATATATAGGTCTTACACCTAAATCACCTAAAGTCATCATCAATAATAATATATGTGTTTCTTCATCTTTTAGCCCTATAGACTTTCCTTTAAGTAATAATAGTTTCTTAAAGTCTATACACTGATAATCTTTCAACATTTCTGTACTCATAGACGATAATACTTCACAAACTTTCCTTCATCTAAAGAGTAATAGAAATAGTAAAGGTGCTCATCATTCTGATATTTTCCAAAATAAACAAGATCACCATTTTCATAACCTATAGATAAGCTACTTACATTTACTTTATATTCATTATTGATTGTATTGATGACATCTTCCTGTTTAGCGATAGAACCACTATAGCTATCTACTAATTTATATTTAGTATTGTAAACCTGATAGACCTTCTTTTTCTTCTTGTCTTTAATACGAATGATATAGTAGGTCTTAGCGCTGTTATATTCATTGAAGTAATCATCATAGTTAAGTTTATGTTTATTAATGATCTTATTTCTTTCTAATGCGATATCATTTTCATGATTAAAATAAGGAACATGTATACTTAACATGCAGAAAGAGACTACAATCAAAATAACCACTAATACTGCAATGATTAAATGATAAATCCAGTTTTTATCTTTCTTATTATAATTCATAACGACCTCCATAGTGCCACTATTATAGCGCATTTAAGATTAAAAAAAAAGAGATTCATCAATTTGAATCTCTATTAGAACTGCTTAATATCATAAAGAGAATTCTTAACATACTTGCAAGAGTTGCACATACTCCAGCAACATAAGTCAATGCAGCAGCATAAAGCATCTGCCATGCACCTGCATATTCATTTTCATTCAAGTATTGAGATTGTAATATCGCAAGTCCTCTTTTTGATGCATTAATTTCTACTGGCAATGTAATAATCTGGAAAGCTAAGATACCACACATAAGGAAGAAACCTAAAAAGGCAAGTTTAGTAGATCCTAATGCAAGTCCAATCATAATCGCAATCCAACCTAAATAATTTCCTACATTACATAAAGGAATAATCGCATTTCTTACACGTATTGGCATGTAGTTTTCATGATATTGAATGGCATGACCACATTCATGTGCTGCAACAGCACATGATGCAATGGTTGTACCATGATATATGTCACTCGAAAGAGATACACTATTATTAGAAGGATCAAAGTGATCTGATAATTCTCCATGTACTTCATAAACTGGTACATGAGTCATTCCATGAGAATCTAATATTTCTCTAGCCACTTGTGCCCCTGTGATACCACGGCTATTTTGTTTTTGACGGTATTTCGCGTATGTAGATTTAATCTTGGCCTGGCAGTATAAAGAAAAAACCATCGCAATAACTACTAAAATTGTACCAAGCATATAACCTGGATTTGTCATTAAATAACAACTCATTTTCATCAACTCCTGATACTATTATACATAAAAATTATTAACTGTATATAAACAAAAAAGATGCATTAGTTCATTGCATCTTTTAATCTATTACTTGGTTTGAAAGAAACTGTACGACTTGCAGGAATGATAATAGGTTCCTTAGTCTTAGGTGAAACACCCTTACGTTCATGGCAGTGATTGATTTTAAATGTACCGAAGCCAGAAATAAGAACTTTGTCACCATCAATCATACTTTCTACCATCGTATCAAAAACTGTATTCACAAGAATTTCAGCGTCTTTTTTTGTTAAATCTCTTTTTTCAGAAACGATATTGATTAATTCTTTTTTATTCACTTCTGTAATGCCTCCTAATAAATTATCCTTGAGTAGTATAACAAAATCTATCTTCTATTTCAAGAGATAAAATACAAAAAAAGCACGTAATAAAGGACATAAAATGAATTACTATTTTTTTGATTTATAGGCTTTTTCCCAGAACTTATTTCCTTCTTTTAAGAACTGTTTTTTAGAAAAAAATGTGATATCTAAGACACTTTCTTTCGCTTTTCTTATATCTAATGCAAAATTTTTTAATTCATTAGATACACGCCATGTATAAGGAATATGGTCTAATAAGAAGTAAGCACCAATTTTTAATGTACCTTTATAAACTGCATTTATTTTCTTACTATATAACTCCATAATCTCTTGGGCATAGTCACAATAATCTGTTTCATATTCATCACAATACATGACACAATAAATAGTTTTATGATTCATTAAAGACTCATTATTTTTCATATAATCAAGCATACATGAAGGGATAGTTTGCGAAGAGATAGGAAACATGAAAATAAGAGTATCATTATCTACTAAATCTTTATCTTCTATCACTTGTAATGTTTTAATAGTGACATCGTTTTTAAGATAGTGAGCAAGCTTATATGCCTGGTTATACATAACTTTATTTGTATATATTAAACCAGATAAGATGATTAAAGTATTATCCACGATCAACACCTCCAAATGTCTTAAGAGAATTGTCTAATTCTTCTTCAGTACAAAAATAAGTATTAATAGAAGAAATAGAATAACCTAAAAGAGAATCATGTAAATAATTCATCAACATCTTCTGTTCCTGTTCCGATATATCACCATAACCTATAAGAAGGATTTTCTTTGATTGCTGAGCTAAAGATGCATGACAGGTTGTTCCATCCACAGTTGTATAATAAGGCTCATATGAGGCAATATTGCGTTCTATAAAGGATTTTAGAGGTGTATCAAAGCATCCACAATAAATATGAGTCACTAATATAATCAAAGAAGCTTCTCCAATCCATTGATTAATGACCGATATATCATCATGATAACGACAAGGTGATCGTTTTTTTAGGCATGTATAATCACCAGTACAAGCACTATATTTAATATTATTCAGATTTACAATAACACTTTCTTTAAATAACTCTAAAGGAATGTCTTTATCAGTAATAACTATATTTTTCATATGATATGCCCTCCTCCCATAATGATACAAGAAGAAGTAAACGAATTCAATAAAAAAAGCCCTCCTGTCGGAAGGCATAAAAAAAGGACCTGGCAGCTTGCTATTGTCGCGTCTT
>NZ_DAWDDM010000175.1:0-4289 GCF_052354645.1 Catenibacterium sp. | reverse complement strand
TTGGTGTCCTCGTGGGAGTTTATTTCCTGTTTCTTTTAAGAAGACCTCTTCCATTCTTCCTTTTACGTGTTCATAGTCATTAAATAATTCTGGTTTTTGAAGAATCATTTCTTTCACAACACCCAGATGATTGACACGAATTGTATAATGATCCTTATTATATGTATATGGATGTCCTAAAGACTCGATATCCTCTTCTTTTACATGATAGATATTTAAATAATCATAAGCATATTTCTGTTTTAATTCATGTGGTGTTCCTGAAGCTATTTGATGGCCATGATCAATAATAACAACTTGATCTGCTTCAGCTGCTTCTTCCATATAATGAGTCGTAAGAAATACAGTCATATGTTTTTCTTTTCTTAAATTATCAATAACTTTCCATAATGTTTTTCTTGTTTGAGGATCTAAACCAGTTGTTGGTTCATCTAAGATAAGAAGTTCTGGTCCATGAATAAGAGCACGAGCTATATCTATACGTCTTCTTTGTCCTCCTGATAGCTTATTTAAAGGTTTCTTTAAAAAGTCTTTGAAATCTAATAATATAGAGAGTTCTTCTAGTTTCTTCTTAAAAGAATTCCCTGTAATACCATACAAAGCAGCGCGATACTTTAGATTATCATAAACTGTAAGTACATCATCTAATGCAGAAGTTTGATAAACTACACCTATAGTAGTTCTGACTTCATCCATATGTGTTTTAATATCTTTGCCTTCAATGTATATTTCTCCTGCATCACTTGTAAGCTCACCACATATCATAGAAATAGCAGTACTCTTACCAGCACCATTAATACCTAAAAAAGAGAAGAAAGTCCCCTTTTCTACACTAAA
The DNA here is from genome assembly GCF_052354645.1 of Catenibacterium sp. NCBI lineage: Bacteria > Bacillati > Bacillota > Erysipelotrichia > Erysipelotrichales > Coprobacillaceae > Catenibacterium > Catenibacterium sp. Next base: position 3,452 of record NZ_DAWDDM010000175.1, on the reverse strand, counting down.
GCTTAAGTCATCTACTGCTTTAATATCACCAAAGCTTTTAGTAAGATGTTTAATTTCAATACTGTTCATACGTTCACCCTTTTCTACTCTTAAGAGCTTTATTGATTTCATTTGCAAGATGGCAATCATTCAAATAATTAAATAGTCTGACTAAAATATCTACTACAAGTATCGTGAAAAAGAAAAGTAATCCTCCTAAGACATCCTCATACATACCAATTTTATATCCAGCAATTAAAAGAATGATTTCTAAGAGTATTGTATGAATAATAGTCTTCACTAAGACATTTTGAGACTTAGAATAATAGATAGTCGTAGGAAGGCAGGCAAGAAAAGAAAAGACTGCCACCTCTCCTAAATAAGATACAGATAGCATTTTTATTTGAGGCTGATCTATATGACAAAACAAAATTGTCGCAAACATTGATAATGTATAAATCACAAAATATTGAATAGTTATTGTATGTATCATTTCATTTTTATCCATTTTTCTTCTCCTTATAATCCAATCATGTGTTTAAGTACACGTACATATTGTCTAGATACTATGAGTTTCTCTTTGTTTTTTAGTACAACTTCAAATCTTCCTGAAAAGGAAGGTTTGATAGAATCAATCTTATCTGCATTAATAATAAGTGACTTAGAAGCACGAAAGAATGATGTACCTTCTGTTTCTTGTTCAAATTCATAAAGTTTCATTTTAGATTCATATATTTCTTTCTCACAGTACACAAAAGCATTTTGATCTACAATTTCAAAATAATAGATACTATTTATATTTAAAGGATAAGTAGTTCCCCTTTTATATCCCATGATTTTCTTCTCATTTTCTATATAAGAGACTATATTTTGTATTTCATCTGTCATCTTATGACATCTGATTATTGTTTCTTCAACTTTTTCTTCCGGTATCAATTCAATTTTTGTCTTCATAGTCTTCCTCCGTCAAAAAAATAATAACATAATAGATTATATTTAAACATCTTATCCTATTAAGTTGTAGAAATCGTATTGTAAGATGAAAAAAAACTAGGCGTTAGCCTAGTTGATTTCAATGGAGCCACATGCCGGAGTTGAACCGGCGTCCTCTGCATGGCAAGCAGATATAATAGCCATTATACGAATGCGGCCTCACTAACACTCGAGGAGTGCTCATTTATAATATCAAATAATAATATATGTGTCAATAAGGTTTTGTAAAAAAATGAAGGATCAGTGACGATCCTTCTTGTTCTTATCATATATGATCTTTAGACCTTTAAATGTGAGTTCCTGATCATAAATATCAATTAATTCAGTTTCTTTCGCAATAAGCTTGCCTAAACCACCAGTAGATACTACTTTTAGATTCTGTCCATATTCTTCTTTAATCTTCTTGATAATATATTCAGTCTTACCAATATAACCATAAACAACCCCAGCCTGCATTGCAGTGACTGTGTTTTTCGCAATAATATGCTGCGGTTTGACTAATTCAATTTCTGGAAGCTGAGCTGCCATAGAAGAAAGAACACCGGCTTCTATACCAATGCCTGGTGCAATTACACCGCCAATAAAAACACCTTTCTCTGTAATCACATCATAAGTAGTCGCTGTACCAAAATCAATAACAAGGCAAGGACCACCATAAGTATAATATGCCCCTGCTGCATCTACTAAACGGTCTGAACCAAGAGTAGATGTATGATCAATTTGAATATTGATGCCTGTTTTCACACCTGGGCCGACAAATAGCGGTCTAATATGAAAGTATTTAATAATGGAACTTGAGAAAGAATAGTTAATCTTTGGTACAACTGAACTAATAATAACATCTTTCACATCTTCTACATTCAAGTGAGATGCTTGAAGGTATGAATGAAGCATTAAGCCATATTCATCTGATGTACGTTCCATACGTGTTGTCATACGAAAACGACCTACTAAATGATCTTCTTTGTAAACACCAATAGTAATATTTGTATTACCGATATCTATAACCAATAGCATTCTTATTTCTTAGCTCCTATTTTCATACATTCTTTTAAAATAATATAGCTTAGATCTGATTTCGACATCTTATCGATATCCTTCATAGAATCCTGAGTAATAATAGTAACAACATTTGTATCACCCTGAAATCCTGCTCCTTCCGTTTTAAGATGGTTCGCAATAATCAGATCACATTGTTTTTTATTTAATTTCTTTGATGCATTTTCAATTAAATCTTGTGTTTCCATCGCAAATCCACATATCACTTGATGTTCAACTTGATGATGCCCTATATAATCAAGGATATCTGGATTCTTTTTTAGTTTAAGAATAAGTTCATTGTCATTTTTCTTAATCTTTTCTGTAGATGTTTCTACAGGTGTATAGTCAGCTACTGCAGCTGACATAATAATATAGTCATAATGTGTATGATGTCTTTTTACACATTCAAATAAATCCTGGGCACTTGTAATAGATTGATTGATGATATAAGGCACTGGCTTTAATGATGTAGGTCCATGAATTAATCGTACCTTGGCGCCAAGTATAAATGCTGCACGGGCAATTGAGTATCCCATTTTACCTGATGAATGGTTTGTAAGAAAACGTACAGGATCTAAAGATTCTTGAGTTGGTCCTGCAGTGACTAATACCTTTTTACCTTGTAATGGATGATCGCTAAGTGCATATTCCATCATTAAATGAAGGTGATCATAGTCTGCAAGTTTACCTTTACCTGTATCACCGCAGGCAAGAAGTCCTACAGCTGGTTCTACAAATAAGACACCATCATCCTTTAGAGTCTGGATATTACGCTGAGTGGCTTTATTTTCATACATATGTACATTCATTGCAGGTGCAATGAGTTTAGGACATGTGGCTGCTAGAAAAGCAGCTGTTAACATATTGTCCGCAATACCATTTGCACATTTCGCAATTGTAGTTGCACTTGCTGGTACAATCATAAATAGATCAGCATCCTTGACAATGTCTACATGTGTAATACATCCAGGATCATCATCAAAGACATCAATATATGTTTTATTCTTTGTGAGAGCAGAAACAGAAGTTGGTGTGACAAACTTAGCTGCACTTGGAGTGAGCATGACTTCAATTTCATATTTTTCTTTCACTAGATCACTAATGAACTGTACAGTCTTAAATGCCGCAATAGAACCAGTAATCCCTATAATCAATTTTTTCATCTATTAATACCCTCTTTTCATTTATAAATTATCCACGCTTCATTAAAGCGAAGAGAGGTTTTGTGACAATCACCACAATCACTACACCTACAAAAGCTTCAAGTAGGCTCTGTGTGCTTGATACAGCTAAGAAGTAACTTCCAAGTTTACTTGCATCCTGTCCAATCGCTTTTGCATAAGATGTACCAAATAATGCCCAGATACCACATAATACAACTACTCGATTAGTGAAAGCACCTAAGAATGCAGGCACTGCAGTCGCAATAGTCTGCTGTT
>NZ_DAWDDM010000174.1:0-4305 GCF_052354645.1 Catenibacterium sp. | reverse complement strand
GCCACTTTAGATAGCAATATCTACTGGGGTTAAAGGTCGGAGGTGTAAACCGTTAATACGACTGGGCAGTTACAAGCCCATGACCTTTAGGTCGTGGGTAGTTGACACCATCTAGAATCCATTGAAGGACCATACAATGAGAGGCATTGGTATGGTAGAGTATCGCAAATTTAAGTTCTTTTGATAATGGTTTTCCTATACAGTATTCATGCCATTTTAAGTCAAATTCTATACAGTGGTTAAGCATATGTTCTTTTAGGGAATTCTGTCCATCTATTAAACAGGCTTGTTCAATGAAGGCTTCATATTTCTTTACGCTGTTTAATGTCTGAGTGAGTGCTGACTTGAAATCAATGGACATTTCTTCATTGAACCGATTCACAATCACTGTATCATAAACATAGGCAATAAGATCATTCTTATCTAGAAAATGATTATAGAATGTCTGTCTTGAGAGTTCAGTATCCTCTAGTAAGTCGCCTATGGTGATTTTAGAAAGCGGCTTCTTATAGAGAAGTGAAAGAAGACTGTTAGAAAAAGCTTTTTTTATGTTCATGTTATCCCTCTCTTTCATATTAATTTTACAACTTTCAAGTAAAGTATGCTATTATATCATTGCGAATAAGCAATAGAAACGAGGTAAATAAAAATGAGTATACTTGCATGTCCTAAATGTCATGAACCTTTAGAAATTGAAGGTAAAACATGTAAATGCATTAATAACCATTGTTATGATATTGCCCGTCAAGGGTATATGAATCTACTTTTAAATCCTGATAAGGCATCTAATAATCCAGGTGATTCTAAAGAATCATTGATTGCGAGAAAAGCTTATCTTGATAAGGGTTATTATGATCCTATTCTTTTTGAAGTAGTAAATGAAATCAAGAAGAAGGAAGGTCCTTTAAATATCCTAGATCTAGGTTGTGGTGAAGGCTATTATACATATCGTATGAAACAGATTCTTGGTGATGAGAATACTTATTGTGGTTTAGATATTTCTAAGTTAGCTGTAAGAATGGCTACACAGTATGATAAGTCTATTCACTGGATTGTAGGTAATTCTAAGAATATTCCAGTACTTGATCATTCTATGGATGTTATTACCGCAATGTTCACTGTAGTGAATCAGGAAGAACTTGCTAGATGTATTAAAGAGGATGGTTATATTATTCATGTAACTGCCAATAGAGATCATTTAATTGAAATTAAACATTTGATTTATGATGAAGTAAAGACTAAGTCTGATAAGTATATCCGTCTTCCATTTAATGTATTAGAGAGTCATGATTTTAAAAAGACTATTTCTATTAAGAATCGTGAAGATGCATTAAATCTTTTAAAGATGACACCACATTATTATCATATCAAGAAAGAAAAGCGTGATGTTCTTGATACATTAGAAGCACTTGATGTCACTATTGATATCAAAATCACTGTATATCGTCCATGAGAATAAAGAAGCAAGGACAGCATCTTCTTATCACTATTGATGAAGAATATGAAAATCGTCCTTTATCTGATTTGTGGGCAGATCTGCATTTATCACGCAAAACAATTCATTTATTAAAACAGAATAAAGACTATAAAATCAATCATGTATTTAATATGAATCCTATACTTCATACAAATGATGTATTAGATGTTCTTGCTTATGAACATGATGATGAAACATATGCACCTGACTTTCAGGATATAGATATTGTATATGAGGATGATCTGATTCTTATTGTGAATAAACCTATTGGGATTGCGGTTTATCCAGATGATCCTCATAAGACAGACAGCTTATCTAATAGAGTGAGTGCTTATTATATGACACAGGGATATGATATTCCTGTTCGTTATATTCATCGTTTAGATAATGATACAACCGGTTTAGTAGTATTCTGTAAGTGTCATTTAATACAGGCTTATCTTGATCATGCCTTGTCTATTAAAGAGATACAAAGAGAATACTTGGCTTATGTAGAGGGTCATATCAAAGAAGGTAAGGAATATAAGATTGAACAGAACTTAGGCAAAGATAGACATAGTCCTTCTAAGATGCGTGTTCATTCTAAGGGTATTCCTGCTGTGACTTATTACCAGTGTCTAGAGAATAAGGAAGATTATGCACTTGTAAGATGTCGTCTAGAGACTGGTAGAAAGCATCAGATCCGTGTTCATATGGCTTCTATTGGTCATCCTATTCTAGGTGATTCCCTTTATAATGAAGGCTCTGATTATCCACGTTTAGCACTTCATGCTGCCTATATCAAGTTTGAAGAACCGATCACTCATCTTGAGATTGATTTGTATAGTCCTATGGAATTTTAAAAGGAGATGACGACATCTCCTTTTTAATCAAACGTTACAAGCTTTACAATATTCTTATGACTCTTATTAAAGAGTGTAGAAGCACCCACACATACACGTTCACCACATGATGAGAAGATAATAGATGTATCAGATGATGTTTCTTCATAACCAGTAATACACATCCAATGCCATGTTTCTTCTTCTAATATCTGTGCTTCATGAGTTAAGATCAACATACCAATAGGATGACCCTGATCAATAGCTGTTTTCACAAAATGTACACCCTGTTCAGCAGATTCAGTAATCTTCTGATAAACAGGTTCTACATCTAAACCACTATGTTTCATATACTTCTTAAAGTTCTTCGCAAACTTATAGAAATAAGGGAAACCCATAATACCTGGAGTATTGAGTTTAAACATCTTTGTCATCAGTTCTAGAAAATCTGGATAAGAGATATCTAGCTTATGTTCATAGAAACAGGCCATATCTGCAGCACAGACACTTGCACATCCTGCACGTCTTGCCCATTCATCAGGAAACCAATCCTGGTCTCCGCCATAGTAGTCTTGATTATCTTTATGAAAGATCATGATAGGAAGTTCTTTTTTCATTTTGTGTACTCCTTCATATGGATTTTCACAATAAAGCAGTTTTCTCCTTCTACATCCCCTTCAATGATATAGGTATCATTAATATGAGTGAGATAGAGTTCAATTGTCTGATGAGCGAGTATTTCTTTTTTATAGTTAATAGAAATAGAATCCATAAAATGATTTTCATAGGCTTCTACGGGAATCAAGTTAGAAGCGATACGTAAATAATGGGTATTGTTTAAATGTCTATTTGTATCTATATCACTATAAGGTACAGTATAAGTACTTACTAATTGTCTATCATCTTGCGTAAAGAGTGTTTCTGGTTCTTCTTTGACCAAGTCTGGGTTATCAGGAAGAGTTAATCCTGCACGCTTAGGAGATGTAATACGACGTCTCTTTAGGTCGATAAGAGTCCAGATAGAACGACATTCACCAATACGTCTACCTTCTTTTTCTATATAGTAGAATCGAGGAAAAATCACATTAGAATAATGTCCAATCTCTGTAGTAAGAGTAATTTCATCATCTTCATAAATAGGTTCAGTTAATATAAGTGACTGTTTAGAAACAACATAACCATACTTTCCCTTCATTGATTCTTTATAGAATCCTGATAAAGAACCATCTACAGTTGCTATACGTGAGAAATAGACAAAAATATTTTCATCTCTTAAACGACCTGTATAGTCACATTGATCGTTCTGTATTATGTAATGAAGTGTATACATTTTCATTTTCCCCCTTTTTTTAAGTATTATACTGCTTCTTTTTCATTTGTCCATACAAATAGGGTATAGCCAAATTGAACAGTTCAATGTATAATTATAAGAAGAATAAAGGAGAGAACAGAATGGATCAGGTTTTAATTATACTTGCATTTCTTGTTGGACTCGTTGGTCTCTACTTTACATATATGATTGTGAATGTAGTTGTAACTATTATTAAATCTAAGAAAAGAGATCATTCATTAAAATTCTGTATGAGTCCTGCAGGTAAGGCTTTTTATATTGGTCTTACAGTACTTTATTTTGTAGTATTATTTGGTTGTATCGCTTTTATGATTTCAACATACAATGCTCACAAAATGAACTACATTTCAAACGCTTTAAGTGTATGGGCTATTTATTCAATCATCTATTCAATGCAGATTGCAAACCTTGTATTAGTTGGTAGAAAAAATATGCTTGTAGGTCGTCTTCTTATCGATTATCGTAAGATGAAGAAAATCAACTTCAATACAAATAATGAAATCACATTTGTATTCGCACAAAAGAACTTTAGATTCTCTACACGTTGGGTTGATAAACAGCTTTTAAGAAAAGCAGTTACAGGAAGAAGCTAATAAAAAAGGGTAATTTAAAATAACTAGGGGTTTCCTAAATTTTAATTATCACGTAGTATGGGG
>NZ_DAWDDM010000173.1:0-4314 GCF_052354645.1 Catenibacterium sp. | reverse complement strand
CTTATTTTTTCTTACAAAAGAAGTTAGATGTTAAAATTATAATGTGAAGTGAATATGATATCATCGATATAAGAGAGGGGTGAGCATAATGAAGGATGCTTATATCAATGGAAAAATAATAGATGGTACTAAGGAGATGCATGTTAAGGAAGGTTACGCTATTCTTGTAGAACAGGGTAAAATTAAGAATATTGTTTTACAAGAAGAAGCTGATTTAACAGGCTATATTGTAGTTGATTTAAAAGAAAACTATATTATGCCAGGTCTTATTAATATGCATGTACACTTAGCCGGTAATGGGAAACCGCAAAAGAAACAGAGAGATAATGCAAAGTTAGTGAACTTCTTAATGAGTAATCCACTTACTCGTGCTATTGCTCATAATATGGTGAGTGGGTTTGCGGAAATGGAGTTACTCAGTGGTGTCACTACTATTAGAACAGTAGGTGGTATTAGAGATTTTGATACACGTGTACGTGATGAAATTAATAGTGGGAAGAAGAGAGGTCCACGTATTTTAGCAGGTAATGAAGGTATTTCAGTCCCTCATGGTCATATGGCAGGGAGTGTAGCAATTGCAGCTGAAACAATTGATGATGCACTTTTACAGGTAAGTAAAGCAAAGGAACAAAATGTTGATTTAATTAAATTAATGATTACAGGTGGTGTTCTAGATGCAAAGGACAAGGGTGTTCCTGGAGAATTAAAGATGGCTCCTGAAATGGTCAAAGCAGTATGTGATAAAGCACATGAATTAGGCTTTAAAGTTGCTGCTCATGTAGAATCATCTGATGGTGTCAGAGTGGCTTTAGAAAATGGTGTAGATTCGATTGAGCATGGGGCAAAACTTGATGATCATATGATAAAGTTATTTAAAGATAATAATGCATTCCTATGTACTACATTATCACCAGCCTTACCATATGCTTTATTTGATCGTTCTATTACTAACGCATCAGAAGTAGAACAATTCAATGGTAAAGTTGTATTTGATGGAATTATAGAATGTGCGAAACAGGCACTAGAGAATGATATTCCTATTGTATTAGGTAATGATGTAGGATGTCCTTGGATTACACAGTATGACTACTGGAGAGAACTATATTACTTCCATAAGTATGTGGGTGTAAGTAATGCATATGCGATTTATTGTGCGACATTACAGGCAGCTAGAATGGCAGGTATTGATGATGAGACAGGTTCTATTGAAGTAGGTAAGTCAGCTGATATGATTGTCACAAAGGATAATCCACTAGATGATTTACTGGCATTAAGACATATTGAATCTGTGATCATGAGAGGTCATAGAATTGATCATCCTACTAATAAGATCAATGAACAGGTAAAAACTGAATTAGATAAGTTCTTATAATCCCTTCTGACGAAGGGTTTTTGAGTATTTACACACAATATATATGAGTTCACTATTATTTATATCTATAACAAAAAAACAATTATTAAATAATAATATACATGTAGTAGAAGAGAGATTTACTTTCTTGATATAATATAAGAGGAGGAAAACAAATGAATTCTAAGAAAAAGATAATTGCAGGTATTATTGTATGTTTGTTTATTGGTGTAATGGCTGTATTTGTATTCCCTAGTTCTAATGCATATTTATTAAAGGCTGATGTAAGTGGTGAAAAGAAGACAGCTTATTCTTTATATAAGTCTACTTCTGTTTCTACTAAGATTAATAGTTTAGAATTTATTGATCAGTTACCAGAAGGTGTTACTAAGTATGATGAAAGCAAAGCTCGTTATGGTTCACCTGCTTACAGTGTTGTATTAAAAGGAAATACGTATCGTTTCTATAGACTTTCTAGAGATACAAATGTTCTTGTGACTAAGACAGAGAATAAAACAAGTAAATATGCTGTTATGGATAGAGATACATATCAGAAATTTGCATCTATTAGTAGTTATACTGAATATGATTACTTAGATTATTGGAATTAAAAGAAAGAGGATTGACTCTGTAAGTACAGATTCAATCCTCTTTTTGTACACTGTTTCATTTTCATAGAGTTAAGATAATATTTTATAAGTCAAATCCATACTTTTTACTAAACATTCCCCATATTTCTTCTTCAGTATGATTTCTTCCTTCTTCGTAATCTATTTCTGCTTCATTTAACTTATTTTCGATTGTTTCAGGAAGACTAACATTATTATTATCTGAATCAATATCTTTAATTGGTTTCATAACAATCAATTCTCCTTGCTCATAGTATAGCATTTATTCAAGCGAATACAAACAACGATAAGAATCAAGGAAAGTGGAAAGATAGAAAAGCAGGTGATCTTATCTTTTTTTTGATTAGGAAATTGATAATGATCCAGATTATATACGTTTTTTTGGAAGTTGACATGCAAACTCAAATGAAAGTTTTAATGAAGGACTCAAGATGAAGAAAGTAACTGCCATTGACTATGAAATATAAAGAAAGAGGATTGACTCTGTGATACAGAATCAATCCTCTTTTTGTCTGTTGATAGAAGCACTTGTATTAAATCCATCAGGATATCTTTTATGTAGTTTATCTAGGTTACCTTGTAAGATAGTATCTAAAGGAACATCTAATGCGGTAGCAGCTTCGGCAAGATACCAGGCTATATCACCTAATTCTTTAATAAGATGATTTTTGTCTCTGCATCAACATCCTATAACACTATTCATAAGTATATCTTTCTTATTCAGTTCGGGATTCAGTGTTCTCATTGCTTCTTTTTGATAATTATTAATATTCGTTGTAGTAAAGAAAAAGCCCTGAATAAATCAGGACTTTAAGTGTTGAATTAATTATTTGCTAGCTTCTTCGATAGCAACTGCAACTGCAACAGTAGCACCTACCATTGGGTTGTTACCCATACCGATTAAGCCCATCATTTCAACGTGAGCTGGTACTGATGAAGAACCTGCGAACTGAGCATCACTATGCATACGACCCATAGTATCAGTCATACCATATGAAGCTGGTCCTGCAGCCATGTTATCTGGATGTAATGTACGACCAGTTCCTCCTCCTGAAGCAACTGAGAAGTATTTCTTACCCTGTTCGATACATTCTTTCTTATATGTACCTGCAACTGGATGCTGGAAACGAGTTGGGTTAGTAGGGTTGCCAGTGAGTGAGACATCTACACCTTCCTTATGCATGATAGCTACACCTTCACGTACGTCATCTGCACCATAGCAGTTAACCTTAGCTCTGTCACCATCTGAATAAGCAGTTCTAGATAATTCTTTAACCTCACCTGTGAAATAATCGAACTGAGTTTCAACATATGTGAAACCATTGATTCTTGAGATGATCTTAGCAGCATCTTTACCTAAACCATTTAAGATAACTCTTAAAGGATGCTTACGAACTTTGTTAGCGTTTAATGCGATCTTGATTGCACCTTCAGCAGCTGCGAATGATTCATGACCAGCTAAGAAAGCGAAACACTGAGTTTCTTCATCAAGAAGTCTTGAACCTAAGTTACCATGACCTAAACCTACTTTACGATCATCAGCAACTGATCCAGGAATACAGAATGACTGTAAACCAATACCGATTGTCTTAGCAGCATCAGCAGCCTTAACGTCACCTTTCTTGATTGCGATTGCAGCACCTACAGTGTAAGCCCAGCAAGCATTTTCGAAGCAGATAGGCTGAGTAGATTTAACGATGTTATAAACATCAATACCTTTATCATCACAGATCTTCTTAGCTTCTTCGATATCTTTGATACCATATTCGTTTAAAGTTTTATTGATCTGATTGATTCTTCTTTCATAACCTTCAAATGTAATAGCCATTGTTCTACCTCCTAATTATTCCTTTCTTGGATCGATGTACTTAGCAGCATCAGCAAAACGTCCATAAGAACCTGTTGCTTTCTTAACAGCTTCATTAGCATCTTCTCCAGCTTTGATCATGTCCATCATTCTTCCAAGATTTACGAATTCGTAACCGATGATCTGGTCATCATTATCTAAAGCAACTCTAGTAATGTAACCTTCAGTTAATTCGAGGTAACGAGGACCTTTCTTCTTAGTAGCATAAGATGTACCTACCATTGATCTTAAACCTTTACCTAAGTCTTCAAGACCAGCACCTACTACTAAACCACCTTCTGAGAAAGCAGACTGAGAACGTCCATAAACGATCTGTAAGAATAATTCTCTCATTGCAGTATTGATAGCATCACAAACTAAGTCAGTGTTTAATGCTTCAAGTAAAGTTCTACCAACTAAAGCTTCAGCTGCCATAGCTGCAGAATGAGTCATACCTGAACATCCGATAGTTTCGATAAGTGCTTCTT
>NZ_DAWDDM010000172.1:0-4339 GCF_052354645.1 Catenibacterium sp. | reverse complement strand
TTGATGAATTAATTTTATCAATATCTGTGGCTTATTTTTTCAGAGTCAAACATGACATATGCTATATTCTCTCTGTGATAATGATTTCTGTTATAGAAACGTGGACTTTTTCGTTAATGTATATTGATAATGTTGTATTGATTACTTTTGTGATTATGACACATTTGATTTTACTGATGCTGATTGATAATGATAATATTATCCAAAAGTTATCGTTCATATTGTTTTTTATGTTTGTTCTACTATGTTCAAATTATCTTCCTCCATATGTTTATTCAGTGGTAAATGGTGTAGTTCTAATTAAGTCAAATGAAATACACATGAATTTTATTACACTGATGTTTTTATCTAGATTTATATTTGCTAATTTTGCTTTGTTCTTTTGTACTTATTTCAAAAGAAGAAATTATAGTTTTATAACCGATAAATACCAAATTGTTATTGCAATTATGTTAGACATGATTTTTATTTTCACTTTACTAGGTGAATCATTGGTATATGAAAGTATGTCTAGAATTGTTGTATTAATTATTATGTTCCAGTTGATCATTTTATCGGTATTGTTTTGTGTGCTTTACAATAAAATACATATGGAAAATAGAGAAAAAATAGAATTGATAAGAAAAATTTCAAAACTGGAATATTTGAGAATGAATCGTGATAATATAAGTCATATGTATGATACAATCGTTTCAAAAGAACATAGTATGATTTATTTTTTAAGGAAGATTAAAATGCTTCTTAATTGTAAAGAGTATAATAATGAGAATACAATCAATTTGATAGATGAAGAAATAAGTAAGATTGTATCGTATAGATTTATTTCTAATACAGGTAATCCTAGTTTTGATATTGAAGTAGCCAATAAAATAAATTTACTTAAAGAAGAGGGTTATGATTTTAAAATTATTTTCATGATAGGTATTGATTCAGCAATCAATAATAAGAATGTTATTGAATCAGTAAATCAATTTATTGATTTTGTTTCTTTATACTCAAAATCAAAAAAGATAGAATTAAGAATAAAGAAGCAAGATAATTTATTGCTTATAAAAGCAATATCACTATACAGTGCTGGTATTCCAGATAGATATCATAGGAGATCAATAGATGGCACGGAATCAGAATCACTTAATGAAGTGATTTATTTATGAAAGGAAAAATCATATGGAAAAACAAATGAAATGTAGTCATTGTGGACAGGTATTTACTACTATTCCAGATAGAAATAGCTTTGGAGAAGTATGTCTATGTAATACCTGCCTGCAACAAGTACCTAATCTCACAATCACATCAACTAAACTGAAAAGTACTCATCTTTCTACAAAGCAGCTGGATGAAGCTATTCAGGCAATTGATCAACAGTTAGATAAAGGTTATTTTTCTCAAGATATCAAAGAAGGAATTCATACATATTTTGACAAGTATTATAGACAACGTCAAAGTATGGAAGAACAAAAAAAATCACCTCAAAACTAGATCAAATCATAGAAAAAAATACTTCTAATGATTCGATGACGGAAGATAAGTTCACAGAATTATTGGAAGAAAGAAATAATGATTATAATTTAGATTCCATTTTAGAATGTAATGATCTCTATGAATATGATGTAGTCACTGTTCATGATTCTCAAGGTAGAACAGATACAAATAATTTAAAGAAAACATTAATCAGATATAGTGTACAGGGCTGGAGACTAAAGGCAGCTTTCGCAAATGAAATAGGCAGTAATATGGTAGGTGGTGCTATTGTAGGCGTTGGTATAGGAAGCAATAGTACAAGTGCTGAAGTTGTGTCTATTTCACTTAAGGAAGCATATTATGAATATCGTTATGTTGTTATTGATGAATAAGATAACCTGAGATAATTTTATATTAAACTGACCATACTTTTATTTAATATTTTTTATAATTTTTATCAGTATTATGGAGTACTTTAATGTTGTATGCTATCATATTTATGAAGTTAAAGTTTACTTAATGAAAGGAGGAGATTCCATTGGTTACATTAACTAGTAATACAAACATAATGAATCTAATAATTAAAAATGCAAAAGAAAGGAAATCTTATAGGTTATTATTATGAAATATTGTCTTCACTGACTATGATTATAGGAGTGAGCCTCTCTACTATCACAAGTGTAAATGCGTACAATTATAATAAAAACGCATTCGAAAACACTGATGAATTAAAAATTATCTACAATCAGATAGCGAAGAAAGAAAAATCAATTAATGCATGTTCTCTTGATGGTCAAGCTGTTTATACATGGGGATACCCTACTACAAAAGGCAGAATACTAGTCACAGGAGACGCTTATAAAAATCTGATTCCTACTGGTCATGCAGCTATAGTCTATTCACAAAATAGAGTTGTTGAAGCTTTATCCAATGGAGTTGTAACTGGTAAAAATGATTGGAATAAAAGCAAAAATACATGCTGGGGACTTTATGTGACAGACGTAACAGAAAATCAAGCAAAAAAAGTCGCAGATTGGTGTTATTCACAAAGAGGCAAACCATATAACATTAAGTATTATGATGTAAATACAAGATCAAAATTTTACTGTTCTCAACTCATATGGGCTGGATTTAAAGATAAATACAATGTAGATTTAAACACTGGTCAATATGGCGCAGCAGTGCATCCTCTTGAATTGGTCTCAAGTGATAAGACAATGATTCTTTATAAGAAGTGATTACAATGAAAAAAACAATTTTAATAATTACCACAGTCTTACTATTCACAGGATGCTCATTCTCACAATCACAAAGCAATATCCATTATACATTTGGTGTGATTGAAACTTCTTCTGCAAGAAAATATACTGTTATTAAATATTATAATGATGATGGTAAAAAAGTTGCTTCTACAAAATTGGATGAGGCTCAAGTAGGCACATCATTCAACACCACAAGCTATCATGATGGTTATGCTTATATTAATAATATCGGTCTTCAAGGACATAAGAATCCTCAAAATATTATTCAGATAAAAGGAAATTCTACTGAAGTGAATAAGCTTCATTTACCTGGAACAGCCATTGATGCAGTCAGTGCAGATGATCACTATTATTATGGTGTATCTAATCTTAATGATTATGGTTATCTAACTCAGATGAATTTTAAAGAGAAAAAAGTAAATGAAATAAAAGAAAAATCTCGTTTCTCTTATATGGTTGTTCCAAGTCATTCTAAAGTATATAATTTTGTAGATATTGAAAATGATATTGCATGTGATATCTATGATCAAAATTTAAAACGACTTAAAAGTATTAGTCTTACCCAATATGGAGATAATATTTGTAAGTACTATACAGATAAAGATACATTATATTTTTCATTTAATAACCAAAATAAATATATTGGTCAATTAAACATGAATACAGATGAATTAAAAATCATTGATATGCCTTATAGCTATGCTGATAATATTTATGTAAATGATGGAAAAATCTATGTTTCTTTCTATAATCTTGTTTCAAATGAAGGCAATAAGATTTGTGTTTTTGATCAAGATACGCATCAATTAGAAAAAACATATACCTTGAAGCATCATCTTGATATGATTGATTTTAATGGTTCTCATGCTTATATTCTATCTCGTAATGAGCATGATAAATACAGTGTTAATATCTACGATTATAAGAGTGACTTTAAACAAGTAAAAAGAATAAGTCTGCCAAAGAAAAAAACTTATAATTATCTTATTTATTATTCAACCCTTTTTATCAATCCTAGTCTTAAATAATCCACGTTGACAAACTAAATGGGCTCCGCGTCAATAGCGGAGCCTGTCTATCTAATACTTTTTTTATAACTAGAAGGGAGACTTCTATGTGGCATATATCTTTTATGGGTAATAAAAAAAATCAAGAATTCAAAAATGACGTTTTACCCAAAAATTCAAAAAAAATAACAAATAATTCTTTTTGGATCAATGGGAAATTTTTTTCTTTTATTCTAATAGCAATTATAATTTCATTTACATTTTATAATTTTTTTACCCACCCAATTAAAAACCATTCTATAACAGAACTAATATTATGCATTATAATAGGTATTATATTTTTGATTCCTATATTTTTAGTACACGAAATATTGCATGCAATTTGGTTTCCAAAAAAAGCAAAAAAAGAGTTATGGTATGAAATTAATAGAAATTCACTATTTTTATTTTCTTTTCAAATATATTCGAATTGCCCATTAAAAAGAAATAGATTTTTATTAATGCTTCTATTTCCAAAATTGATATTAGCATTAATTCCATTATTTCTTTGGTATTGTGGTATCGTATTTTTTTCACCATTTATATCAAGAATTATAGGTAGTCTTTTAA
>NZ_DAWDDM010000171.1:0-4339 GCF_052354645.1 Catenibacterium sp. | reverse complement strand
TATACTTTGGATGAATCTGAATTTGATTATTATAATGAGTTATATGATTTAGAGATTGGTATATGTTATTTTGCGTTAGCGGCTTATCCAGAATACCGCACAAAGACATTTAATCGTCGTAAACGTATTACTTCTAAATATACAAAGACCGCAAAAGAATATTTCGCATCTAAACAGGAGGATGTAGAAATTATTAAACTGGAAGGTTCTGTAGAGTTAGGACCTGTTGTTGGTTTATCTGATGCGATTGTAGATATTGTAGAAACAGGATCTACACTTAAGGCCAATGGTCTTGAAGTGATTGAAAAGATTTCAGATATTTCTACAAGAATGGTTGTGAATAAAGTAGCTTTAAAATATAAGAAGGATGAAATATTTAAACTAGTGGATGCACTAAAGAAGGGGGATCATTAAAGTGTTAAAAGAATTGATTTATAAAGGAAACTATGAAGAACTAGAAAATAAACTTCATACAAGAAAAACTGAAATATCTGAAGAAGTCAATAAGGCAGTCAGTGAGATCATTAATAATGTACGTGAAAATGGGGATGATGCATTAAAGGAATACTGTGCTAAGTTTGATGGTTTCCATGTCTCTAGAAAGGATGATTTCATCGTTTCTAAACAGGAAATCATGGATGCTATTACTAAGGTAGGACCTGAATTCATGAAGATTCTAGAACGCACAAAGGATCAGATCACTGAATATCATAAGAACCAGATTGAAAAATCATGGACTATGTATAAGGATAATGGTGTTATCATGGGACAGTTAGTGCGTCCAATCGCTACAGTGGCTTTATATGTACCAGGTGGAACTGCTACTTATCCTTCTACTGTTATGATGAATGCTGTACCTGCAAAACTTGCGGGTGTAGAAGATCTTTATATTATTACACCAGTAAAGAAGGATGGTAAGGTTTCTGATGTTATTTTAGCTGCTGCTTATGTGGCTGGTATTACTAAGATTTATAAATGTGGTGGGGCACAGGGTGTTGCCGCTGCTGCTTATGGAACTGATACAATTACGAAGGCAGATAAGATTGTGGGTCCAGGTAATATCTTTGTCGCAACTGCAAAGAAGTTATGTTATGGAGTCGTTGATATTGATATGATTGCCGGACCTAGTGAAATTCTTATTGTTGCTGATGAGAACGCAAATCCTAAATATATCGCAGCTGACCTAATGAGTCAGGCTGAACATGATAAGCTTGCCAGTGCGATTCTTATTACAACTTCAAAAGAATTAGTAAAGAATGTAGATGAAGAATTAGTTAGACAGGTAGAAGATTTACCTCGTAAAGACATTATCAAGTCTTCATTAGATAACTATGGTGGTGCTGTTATTGTAGATAGTATCAAGGAAGGTATTAACTTATCTAATAAGATTGCACCTGAACATTTAGAAGTATTAGTAGATAACCCATTAGAACAATTACCAAATATCAAGAACGCTGGTTCTATTTTCTTAGGTGAATATACACCAGAACCATTAGGTGACTATATGAGTGGTACAAACCATGTATTACCAACGGGTGGTACTGCTAAGTTCTATAGTGCTTTAGGTGTTTATGATTTCATAAAGCATTCTGCTTTCAGCTATTATCCACAGGCAGTACTTGGCACATTCAAGGATGATATTATGAAGTTTGCACATCTAGAAGGTTTAGATGCACATGCTAATAGTATCAAGGTACGTTTCGAGGATTAACTTATGCGACAGGCAGAAATAGAAAGACAGACAAAAGAGACATATGTATATGTTTCTTTAAATATTGATGGTAAAGGAGAAGCAGATGTGGATACAGGTGTAGGGTTCATGGACCATATGCTTGAGCTTCTTGCTTTCCATGGTAATTTTGATTTAAATGTGAGATGTAAGGGTGATTTACAGGTTGATTCTCATCATACTGTAGAAGACTTAGGGATTGTCTTAGGACAGTGCTTCAATAAAGCTTTAGGTGATAAGCGTGGTATTACCCGTTATGGTCATTTTACTATCCCTATGGATGAAGCACTTGTGACCACTGACTTAGATTTCAGTGGACGTCCTTATTTAGTTTTTAATGTAGAACTAGATAATATTCATCTAGGTAATTATGAAGTAGAAATGACAGAAGAATTCTTCCGTGCATTTGCCTATAACTGCTTCATGACTTTACATATTAATGAACATTATGGTAAGAATACACATCATATTATAGAGGCAATATTTAAATCTATGGCACGTGCCATCAAGGAGGCTGTCACAATTGATGAAGCCCACAAGGGTCAGGTAGTATCAAGTAAAGGGGTGTTATAAATGATTGTGATTATTGATTATCATGTAGGAAATCTCGGTTCAGTCACAAATGCCTGTAAAAGACAGGGTATGGATGTAGTTGTCACAAATGATCCTGAAGTTATTCGTCAGGCAGATGGCATTATTCTTCCAGGTGTTGGCGCATTTCCTGCAGCTATGAGTAATTTAGAAGCATGTCATCTTGTACCTGTACTTAATGAAGTGAAGGACAAGGGAACACCAATACTTGGTATTTGTATTGGTATGCAGCTTTTATTTGAAGAAGGCAGTGAGAATGGACATACAAAAGGATTAGGATTCTTAAAGGGGTCTGTCGATAAAATGGAAGTCGATGCTAAACTTCCTCATATGGGATGGAATCAGTTAGTTATTAAACAGTCTCATCCTTTATTAAAGTATGTAGAAGAAGGCGATTATGTCTACTTTGTACATTCATATAGTGCTCATTGTCCAGAAGATGAGATTGGGGCTTATGTGAATTATGGTTGTAAGAAGATTACTGCTTTTGTATATAAAGATAATGTTATGGGTACACAGTTCCACCCTGAAAAGAGTGGAGAGATTGGTAAGAAGATCTTACGTGCCTTTAAGGAGTTGGTATTATGTTAGTTATTCCAGCCATTGATTTAAAAGATGGAGAAGCAGTCCGTCTTTATAAGGGCGATTACAATAAGAAAGTTGTTTATTCATCACATCCTGAAGAATTAGCAGCAGGATTTGAGAAGATGGGTGCAAAGTATCTCCATGTAGTAGATCTAGATGGTGCAAAAGATGCTCATGCAACCAATAAAGAAACAATTAAAAGAATACGTACTTCTATTTCTATTCCCATGGAATTAGGAGGAGGTATTCGTGATATGGATACAGTCTCTATGTATTTAGATGAGATTGGGATAGATCGTGTTATTCTTGGTACAGCTGCAATTAAGAACCCTGCTTTTCTTGATGAAGCATTAAAAAAGTATGGACCAGAAAGAATAGTCGTAGGAGTAGATGTAAGAGATAGAAAGGTCAGTATTGCCGGGTGGCTTGAAACAAGTGATGTAGATTATTTGACATTTATTCATCAATTAGAAGAAAGAGGTGTGAAATACATAGTATGTACGGACATCTCTAAGGATGGTACCCTCACAGGTCCTTCTTTCCCTCTTTATGAAGAAATACACGCTAATTCTCAGATTAACTTTGTTGTCTCTGGTGGTGTAAAAGATGATGAAGATGTCTATGAAGTAAATAAACGTGATTACTATGCCTGTATTGTAGGTAAAGCATACTATGAAGGGCGTATTAATCTAAAGGAGGTCATTGAAAATGCTGGCTAAAAGAATTATTCCCTGTCTAGATATTAAAGATGGGAAGGTTGTAAAAGGTGTTAATTTCGTTGGCCTGAAGGATGTTGGTGACCCAATTGAACTAGCGAAAGAATATGACCGTCAAAGTGCAGATGAAGTTGTCTTTCTAGACATTACTGCCACATATGAAAATAGAGACATCATCAAGGACCTGATCCAAAGAGGGGCTGATGAACTTTCTATTCCACTATGTGTGGGTGGTGGTATTCGTACAGTCGAAGACTTTCGTATGATTCTTGCAGCAGGTGCAGATAAGGTATCTGTTAACTCAGCTGCAGTCAGGAATCCAAATATTATTAAGGAAGCCAGTGATGAGTTTGGTGTTCAATGTGTTGTTGTGGCAGTAGATGCGAAAGCACGTGATGATCATTCAGGATGGGATGTCTATGTCGCAGGCGGACGTACAAATACTGGACTTGATTTAATAGAATGGGTTAAGAAATGTGAATCTCTTGGTGCAGGTGAAATACTTCTTACAAGTATGGATGCGGATGGAACAAGAGATGGATTTGATATCGATATGTTGAAGGCAGTAGTGGCAGCAGTCAATATTCCAGTTATCGCAAGTGGTGGCTGTGGTGGTAAAGAAGATATCGTTGATGTTTTTAAAGAAACAGACTGCGATGCTGCATTAGCTGCAAGTTTATTCCACTTTGGTGAAGCTACAGTGGATGAAGTTAAGGAA
>NZ_DAWDDM010000170.1:0-4398 GCF_052354645.1 Catenibacterium sp. | reverse complement strand
CGCATTTTTCTATTTTGGAAAACTGTCATTTATTTCGAGACAGCCTCTTTTATTTGAAAAAATAATCCTAAATAATGACTAAAATAAAAGTTGTTATTGAAAAATAATTTCCAAATACACTATGTTGATTGAAAGCATCACTATTATTCATTATGCTTTGAATCAAGGAGGATATAATATGGCTATTAAAGCAATCATGTGTGATATAGATGGCACACTTCTATCAAGTAAAGGATATGTCACAGATAAAACAGTAGAAATGATCAAAAAAGCAAGAGAAAAAGGCATACTCTTTGGTTTATCTACAGGAAGGGATGTAAACAGTATTCAAACACTCTTAAAAGATTGGCATATTGATGGGTTAGTTGACTTAATTGTAGGTACAGGTGGTGCTGAAATCTATGACTATACACTTAATATATCTAAAGCACAGTATCCATTAGATGGTGAATCTATTAAAGAAATTATTGCACACTTTAAAGATATGGATTGTAACTTTGCGATTACAGAAAATGGTATAATATATGCACCAAAAGATGATGAACATATCCAATTCTTATCAGAAGCAGACCATATACCTTATAAAGTAGTCAACTATGATGAATACTTAACTAAACCAAAACCGAAACTTATGATTATTTGTAAACCTGATTATATGGATAGAATCATTGAACGTGCACAGACTTTTAAGAGTGATAAGTTCAAATCATCTTCACTTAAGACTGCCAGTGACCTCTATGAATATATGGATCCTCACATTTCTAAAACAGCAGGTCTTATAGAAATACTAAAACTTCATGATATTGATATCAAAGATATACTTACATTTGGTGATGCAGATAATGATTATGATATGACACTTAATGTTGGTATTGGTGTTGTAATGGCTAACGGAAGTGAAAAGACAAAGAGTGTGGCAGATTATATCACTGATGATAATGATCATGATGGTATTGGAAATTATATAGAGAAGTATGTCTTACACCTTGATTAAAACCAAGGTGTTTTTTGATTGATCTATGATACAATAATCAAGAGGTGATTTGATGAAACAATTAACACTTGGAATGGTGGCTCATGTTGATGTAGGTAAAACCACATTAAGTGAGTCATTACTCTATACGACAGGGACAATAAAACATCAGGGTCGTGTTGATCATAAAGATACATTCCTTGACTATAATACACAGGAAAGAGAAAGAGGAATCACTATCTTTTCTAAGGTTTCTTCTCTTAATTATAAGAATAACCATTTCACATTTATTGATACACCAGGGCATGCTGATTTTAGTGGAGAAATGGAACGTGCATTAAGTGTTCTTGATTATGCAATAGTGATTATCAATGGTTTAGATGGTGTACAGGCGCACACTAAAACGATCTGGAACTTATTAGATCACTATCATGTACCAGCCTTCATCTTTGTGAATAAAATGGATTTAACACATTATACAAAAGAAGAACTATTGGACTCTTTATCACAATTGTCTCCTCACATCATGGACATGAGTGCTTCTGAAGAAGATATTGCAGCACTGGATGAAGAGATGATAGAAGAATATTTAGAAACAGGATCTTTAAAAGATGCATCTATCGCAAAAGCGATTTCTAATAGACATCTTTATCCACTTTATTTTGGTAGTGCACTTAAGAATCAAGGTGTCAATGAATTACTGGATGCCTTGGACCGTTATACTTTAGAAAAAGAACCACAGAAAGAATTATCTGCACAGGTCTTTAAGATTACCAGAGATGAAAGAGGAGAACGTCTTGTCTTTATTAAGATCACTGGTGGCAGGCTTCATGTACGTGATACAATCCATGATGAAAAGATTCACCAAATCAGGTTATATCAAGGGAACCATTATACTCTCGTAGAAGAAGCCTCTCAGAATGATATTGTAGCCTTAACAGGTATTAAGAAGCTTCAGGCAGGGGATTATATTGGATTAGGACATGTGATTCATTCAACACTTAGACCTTCCATGTTATATTCAATTCAACCGTCTAAAGAAGCAGATATTAACCATTTCTTTTCTTCTTTAAAGGTATTAGGTGAAGAAGAGCCATTACTTCATTTAAAACTCTTTGATGATCATGCCCAAGTTTCTTTAATGGGTGAAGTACAGATAGATATTCTTAAACAATTAATGAAAGATCGTTTTAATGAAGATATCACAGTAGATGAAGGAGAAGTCGCTTATCTAGAAACAATCAAAGAACCAATAGAAGGGGTAGGACACTTTGAACCACTCAGACACTATAGTGAAGTCCATCTTTACTTAGAACCACTTCCTCAAGGTTCAGGACTTGTCTTTGATAATCAATGTCAGAATAATTTAGAAGAAAGATATCAAAATCTCATCATGACCCACTTACAGGAAAAAGAACACTTAGGTGTGCTCACAGGTTCTCCTATTACAGACATGAAAATCACACTTTTAGGTGGTAAAGCCCACTTAAAACATACAGAAGGAGGAGACTTCAGAGAAGCCACTTATCGTGCTATTAGACAAGGGTTAAAAATGACTGAATCAGTTATTTTAGAACCCTATTATAAATATGAATTAGTCATTCCTACAGAGTCGTTGAGTAAGGTCTACTATGCATTAGAAGATTATCCAACACCTACTGTAGTTAATGAGAATAATGATATTACAACACTTCATGGAGAAGCACCTGTCTTATTCTTGACTCACTATCAAAAAGAACTTCTGACTTCCACAAAAGGCAAAGGACAGCTTTTCTTCTTAGATACATTCTATGCACCAGTAGAAAATCAGAAAGAAGTGATGACTCAATGTGATTATGATAGTGAATCAGATTTAGATAATCCTACAGGTTCTATCTTCTGTTCACATGGTGCAGGATATTATGTCCCTTATGATGAAGTAAGAGAGAAGATGCATTTACCTCTTTATAGTGCAATGAAACAGGAACATACTTATACACATAATCCTGTACATATTAGTGATGAAGAACTTAAAAGAGTATATGAACGTACCTATGGTCCACTGGAAACAAAACTTGCAAGTGACTACTATAAACCAAAACAAAATCATGTCTCTTCTAATACAGTACAGGTATTAGATGAATATTTGATTGTGGATGGATATAATGTCATCTTTGCCTGGGATGAACTGAAAGAACTTGCGAAAGAAAACCTAGGTAGTGCAAGAGATAAGCTTATTGATATACTGATGAGCTATAAAGGGTATCGTGGCTGTCATATGATCCTTGTCTTTGACGCTTATAAGGTTCCACAGAATAAAGGCAAGAGTCATATGTATCATGATATGGAAATCGTTTATACAAAAGAAGGACAGACAGCCGATGCTTATATTGAAAGCATCACAAAACAGATGGCAGGGCAATATCGTCTTGTGGTAGCTACAAGTGATAATCTTGAACAGAAGATTGTATTAGGCCATGGGGCTACACGTATTTCTTCAAGAGAATTACTTCAGGATGTTATTTCTCGCTCTAAAATACAAAAAGAAGAATTTGAAAGAAAAAATCCTCAAATGCATAGTTATGCATTTGAGGATCTCAAGAAGTCTTAGGACTTCTTTTTTTATTTGATGTTTGTAACTGTATAATCTTTATCTTCTACAGTTTTCTTTAAGACATCATCAGATACTTCTTTGCTTAAAGTGACAACTGCAGTGCCTTTTTCATGACTTACATCAGCACTTTCTACACCATCTGCAGCTTCTAATGCTTTCTTTACAGCCATTTCACAATGACCACACATCATACCAGTAATTTCTAAAGTTTTTTCCATTGTTTTTTTCTCCTTTTTCTTTCTTTTTATATCTTTTGATGCATCATGCATAGAGAAAGTATTTAATCTTAATGCATTCATACATACAAAGAAACTAGATAAACTCATGGCAGCAGCCCCTAACATAGGACTCATCTGCCATCCTGTTAAGTGAATAAATACACCAGCTGCAACAGGGATACAAATCGCATTATAGAAAAATGCCCAGAATAAGTTTTCATGGATATTTCTTAATGTCGCACGAGAGAGTCTAATAGCAGCAGTGACATCTGTCAGCTTACTATTCATTAAGACAACATCAGCTGCATCTATCGCAATATCAGTACCTGCACCAATCGCAATTCCAATATCCGCACGTGTAAGGGCAGGTGCATCATTGATTCCATCACCCACCATAGCTACTTTACCATGCTTCTGTAAATCTCTAATAACACTCTCTTTACCATCAGGTAATACACCTGCAATCACTTCGTCCACACCAGCTTTTTTACCAATTGCATCTGCAGTCTTCTTGTTGTCACCTGTCAACATTACAACTTGAATACCCATATTCTGCATTTCTTTAATAGCCTGAGGGCTATCTTCCTTCATTGTATCAGCCACACAGATCATAC
>NZ_DAWDDM010000169.1:0-4400 GCF_052354645.1 Catenibacterium sp. | reverse complement strand
TTTATTAATTATTCCATAGTTACACAGGCATCAGATTAAGATACTGAAAGAATCAAAGAAATCTGGATGGACCGTTTTGAGGATGAAGATGAAGTCTCTACTGATTTCTATTTCAAGTATAGATATAAGAAAGAGAATGCATACGTTGTACGTTTTAAAGACAAAATTATTTCTGCTTTACAGATTGTACCTTTTAAAGTAAAAGATTACGAAGATAGTTATTTTATTCTAGGAGTTTCTACAAGAAGAGAGTATGAAAGACAGGGATTCATGAAATTATTAATGAATCATGTATTAGATATTTATAAAGATAAACGTATTTATTTACAGGCTTATCATCCTGAAATTTATATGCCTTTTGGCTTTAAAGAATCTCATAGACATATTCTTTATAAGCTTGATAAAGCTAAGTATTGCCTTCCTAGTAATATCTGCCTGTCTCAGGATATAAGTCATCTCTATGATGATTACATGCGTTATACAGCAAATTTTAACCATTATTTAATACGTGATGAAGATTATTTTAATGATTATCTAAGATTTAGATGTGCTGCATTTAACGATTCTGTTCTAACATTTAAAAATGAGTATGGACAACAGGGATATATGATTTATAATGATAGGGGGAAGTTTGTCTATATTTCAGAATTTATATACAATAAAGAATATTTAGATGACATCCTCAAAACGATTTCTGTTTATTTCTATAAAGACATTCGCATCGAAACAGATTGCATGGCGTCTATTCATGGTGAAAAAACAGATATGATCACAATGATGTGTAATCAGGAGGATAATACACCTCTTGAGAAGCGCTATATCAATGAAATCTATTAAACAGGGAGGCTATTATGATCAAGAATCATGATGAATTACATGAAGAATGTGGAGTTGTTGCTATATGGGGCGATGACAATGCTGCTCAATTAACATATTATGGCTTACATTCTTTACAACATCGTGGACAGGAGGCTGCAGGTATTGTTGTCCGCAATAAAAGTAGAAAGCTTAACATCCATAAGGGTGAAGGCTTAGTCAGTGAAGTATTTAATAAAGAAAAAATTGAAAAATTATCAGGTAATGCAGCTATTGGACATGTCCGCTATTCAACTGCAGGTGGGGGAGGAATCATGAATGTTCAGCCATTCTTATTCCGTACTCTCGATGGTATGATGGGTATTGCCCATAATGGTAATATTGTAAATGCTAACTTATTAAAGAAGGAACTTGAAGAAAATGGTTCTATCTTTAATTCAACAAGTGATACTGAGGTTCTTGGTCATTTAATTAAGAGAGAAACAGGACGATTTGTAGATCGTATCTGTAAATCATTAGAAAAAATTGATGGAGCATTCGCATTTGTTATTTTAGTAGAGGATGCTCTTTATGTTGCAAGAGATAGATATGGTTTAAGACCTTTATCTATGGGTAGACTTCCAAGTGGAGGTTATATGTTCTCATCTGAAACATGTGCTTTAGATATTGCGGGAGCAGAATATGTAAGAGATGTAGAACCAGGTGAAATCATCCGTGTAAAAGATGGTATTATTAAATCTAAAAAGTATACTGAAGCTTTGCCTATCTGCAACAAGCTATGTGCAATGGAATATATTTACTTCTCTAGACCTGATAGTAATCTAGATGGTATTAATGTTCATACAGCACGTAAGACTTGTGGTAAGACTTTATTTGAAGAAGCACCAGTAGAAGCAGATTTAGTTATTGGTGTACCTGATAGTTCTATTTCAGCTGCCATTGGTTACTCTGAAGCATCTGGTATTCCTTATGAAATGGGGCTTATCAAGAATAAATATGTAGGTAGAACATTTATCCAGCCAACACAAGAAATGCGTGAACGCGGGGTAAGAATGAAGCTTTCAGCTGTATCATCTATTGTAAAAGGTAAGAGAGTTATCATGATTGATGACTCTATCGTAAGAGGTACAACTTCTAAACGTATTGTAAAGCTATTAAAAGAAGCAGGAGCTACAGAAGTGCATGTTAGAATTGCTTCTCCAGCAATTAAGTTCCCATGTTTCTATGGTGTAGATATTTCTACACTAGAAGAATTAATCTCACATCGTATGAATGTAGAAGAATTATGTCAATTCATTGAAGCTGATTCTTTAGCATTTATTTCAATGGAAGGATTAAAGAAATCTGTTAAGCATGATATGGATGGAAACTGTGATTTATGTATGTCTTGCTTTAGTGGTAATTATGTCACTAAGTTATATGATTCTATCGATCGTGCAAATAAAGACGAAAAATAGTACTATAAAACTCCCTTCATTGGGAGTTTCTTTCTTATATATATTACTTCGCATAATATATATTATGTAATTTTTTGATTATATCTGTTACATTTGAATTGTAAATTGAGTGTGCTATAATAATAGTAATAATTAGAGTATCAAAGGAGGATCTCCATTATGAAAAAGACGACTACTGCAGCATCTAAAAAGACAACGGCTCAGGCCGCTAAACCTAAGAAAGCTGCTACTAAAAAGACTACTACAGTAAAGAAAGAAACTGTAGCTAAGAAAACAACTGCTAAGACTACTTATAAGCCTGTTAAGATGAATATTCAGGTACAGTATAACTATCATGATGTATCTTTAGATGATATTGAAAATATGGTTATTAATCATCTTGTAGAACTTGGTTATAAGAAGACTTCAATTCTTACTTTAGATATTTATTATAAAGCAGAAACAAGTGAAGTTTTCTATATTGCGAAAACAAAAAATAAACAAGTACTCAAAAACGATGAGCCTTTATATATCTAGTTTATTCCTCCCCTTTTTAATAGAAGGGGATTTTTTTATTAGTCCCCTCCTCTATTTGTCAAAAAAGAAAACACCGTTTTGTACGGCGTTTAAATGATCAAATTTCCAATAAATAGTACTTCTAGTACTACATTGATGATTATCAAATAAATATAGAGTGCTTTCTTATACTTTTTATAATTATTAAATAATGAAATAACTGCAGATACAACAAGTAGTGAAGCCATAACAAGATAGAGTGCTGCAATGATGATGTTCCCTTTCGCAAGAGTAATTCCAAATACATAAAGTATAACAGCCATTAAGCTTGCTGCAAGAGAGACTATAATGATTTTTCTCTGTTTTTCCATTAAGCATCCCTTTCAAGTTAATTTAATATAGATTCACAAATAACTCGATATTCAACATTATAGTTATATGCAATAGTTTCAACTATTACTGCATAGCTTTCAAGTAATCCTAAGTTTTTAGGATGATGTAATGATTTGCTGTAGATAAGTAGTGGGACATGTTCTCTTGTATGGTCTGTACCTTTCCAAGTAGGATCATTACCATGATCAGCTGTAATCATGATTAAATCATCATCATTGATTGCAGCCATTAAATCAGAGAGCTGTGCATCAAATTCTTCAATAGCATCTCCATATCCAATTGCATTTCTACGATGTCCATAAACTGCATCAAAGTCTACTAGATTCACAAAGATGAGTCCATGTTGGTTTTCTTTCGCAAGTTCAATTGTCTTTTCCATACCATCTTTATTAGAAACAGTATGAATACCTTTTGTAATACCTTCATCTACAAAAATATCAGGAATCTTACCAACACCTACTAC
Source organism: Catenibacterium sp. (assembly GCF_052354645.1). Classification (NCBI taxonomy): domain Bacteria; kingdom Bacillati; phylum Bacillota; class Erysipelotrichia; order Erysipelotrichales; family Coprobacillaceae; genus Catenibacterium; species Catenibacterium sp. Next base: position 776 of record NZ_DAWDDM010000169.1, on the reverse strand, counting down.
ATCTAGTCCTGCATCCTTTAAACTATTAAGTACTGTTTTACCAAATGGCTTTAAAGCATAGTCATGTCTATTAGGTGTACGTTTAAATTCTCCTTTTTTACGTCCTACAAAAGGTCTAGCAATTACACGTCCAACCTTCCATCTTTCATCCATGAGTAATTCTCTTGCAATATGACATGCTTCATATAATTCTTCTAATGGAATTATTTCTTCATTCGCAGCAATCTGGAATACAGAATCAGCTGATGTATAAACAATCCAGTCTCCTGTTTCTAATTGCTTTTCTCCTAAATCATCTAAAATCTTAGTACCACTTTCTGCATAGTTTCCAAGACATTTTCTACCTGTCTTTTCTTCAAATAGTTTTATAAATTCTTCAGGAAAACCTGTATCAGTAAATGTCTTAAAAGGTTTAGTGACTTTAAGTCCCATCATTTCCCAATGGCCTGTCATTGTATCCTTCCCATTAGATACTTCTTTTAAAGTAGCAGTAGTACCTAGTGGATGTGCAATTGGATGAATACCTTTAAAGTCTCCTAGATTACCTAAACCTAAGCCTTCCATATTAATTACATTTAAACCATCTTTTGCTTCACAAATATGACCAATCGTATTGGCACCTTCATCACCAAATAAAGCTGCATCTTCTGCATGTCCAATACCCATAGAATCACATACAATCACAAATACTCTTTTGTATAATTCTTTACTCATCATCTTTCCTGCCACTCAAAATGTGATTAAATATACTCACATCGAGATAATGTAAGTTCTCA
>NZ_DAWDDM010000168.1:0-4448 GCF_052354645.1 Catenibacterium sp. | reverse complement strand
TATCTAGATAGAATAGAAGACAAAGACTATATAGAGTCTGATGATTTTATTATGAAAGTAATTGATGTCTATGAAGCGCATGCAACCATATTCATTACATTAGAGAAGTGGTATTACCAGGATTTTTTATCACAGGAGAAGCAGCGTTTTCTAGAAGAAGTCTCTCTTCGTGAATTTGATAATCCTTTTATTAAGAAGTACTTCAAATATTTTATGATTTCTTTCTTAACACCCCTCCACTATATTATGATGGTATGGCTCAATAGTAATAAGAAGGAATCAAAACAAGAACTACAGACAATTATTAAGACATTTGTGTATCACAAATAATAAGACCCTCTCATTTTTGAGAGGGTCGATTATTTTATAAGTCTTTTGCGATGTTATATCCTTCTGTAATAGCTGTCTTGATATTACCAATTTCATGAGCATCACCAATCATATGGTAGTTAAGACCACTTGCTTGAAGCATTTCTTCTACAGCTGGGTTCTTCTTATAACCAGCCGCAAAGATGAGTGTATCTGCATCCTTAATAGTATGAGTCACATCGTCTTGTGTATAGTTGATTTCAGTTTCAGTCACTGATTCTACCTTAGCACTTGTAATGATTTTGATACCCTTCTGCATCATTCTTCTTACAAGTAAGCTTCTGCCTGGTCCAGATTCATTCATCATAACACCATTGGCCATTTCAAGTACTGTGACATCTCTATTTCTAGGGAATAAGTCATTAATTAATGGTGCTAAGTAATCAGCTGTTTCACATCCTACTGATCCACCACCAATAATAACGATCTTACGACCTGGGAACGCTCTACCAGCAAGTACATCATCAGCTGTCATCCATGATTTAAACTGTGTAAATGGATTAATAACGATTGGAGATGCACCTGTACCTGCAATGACTTCATAATCCTTAAACTCATTCTTTAACATCTCTAATGTCACTTCTGTATTTAATCTTACATCCACACCTTCAAGTTTATGAGCCATATACTTGATAACGAGTGTTAGATCCTGTTTTGCGATAGGAACTGCAGCTAAGTTCATTTCCCCACCTAACTTATCATCCTTTTCGCATAAAACAACATGATGACCTCTCTTATGAGCTACAAATGCAGCTTCCATACCAGCTGGCCCACTACCAATGACAAGAATATTCTTCTTTTCTTCTGCTTCTTTAATTGTATCTTCATTTTCAATTTCTAATGATGGATTGATTGTACAAGATACACGTTTACCAAACATGATGCCTGTTAAACAACGTAAACATCCAATACATGGTCTAATATCTTCTACATGACCATTCATTGCCTTATTTACAAATTCTGCATCACATAAGTTAGCACGACCCATCATACAGATATCTGCTTTATCATTCGCAATAAGTTCATCCGCAATCCAAGGTTCAGTAATACGTCCTACTGTTGCCACTGGAATAGATACATGCTTTTTGATTTCTTCACTTAATAATGCATGCGAACCCATCTTAGTACCTGGTGCTGGAATAGAGCTTCCTCTCGCAATAGTTGTACCACCAGAAACATGAAGCATATCAACACCTGCTTTTTCTAATGTCTTAGAAACATAGATCATATCGTTGATGTTTAAACCACCATCAGTATATTCATCACCAGAAATACGTACATCAATGATAAAGTCCTTACCACACATTTTACGTACTTCTTCAATAACTTCTAAAGTAAGTCTTAATCTACAAGAAATATCTCCTCCGTATTCATCTGTTCTCTTATTATATAAAGGAGATAAGAAACCACCTAATAAACCATGCGCATGTGCTGCATGGATTTCAACACCATCAGCTCCTGCAGTCTTTACTCTTAAAGCCGCTTCACCAAACTGTTTAATAATAACTTTTAATTCTTCTTTAGTGACAGAACGTGGTGCTTCTTTTGCATAATATGGTCCTACATTACTTGGTGCGATTAGTCTTGGTGTACCAGGAATTGGGAAAGCCATATAAGCTGGGTGGAATAACTGTGGTAAAATCTTACAATCATACTGATGTACAGCTTCAGTTAATTTTTTCCATCCAGGAATAAAGCTATCATCATGAATAGACATATCTCCTGGTAAATAGATATATGTTGGTTCTACTGTAGTAACTTCAGTAACGATTAAACCAACACCACCTTTTGCACGTGCTGCATAATGTGCAACAAGTGCATCAGTAACATAACCCTTATCAGCTAAGTTTGTACTGATAGGAGGCATAAAAACTCTGTTTTTTACAACTGTTTCACCGACTTTAATAGGTGAAAATAAATGTGAAAATTCCTTCATTTGTATTTTCCTCTCTTTCGTCCACATTATATCACTCCTCTTGTGAATAAAAAATCATGCTTATATATAAAAACAGTCATATTTTGCCTTCTTAGTGTTAAGAGAAGACAATATATGACTGTTATAAAACAATTTGTATACGCTTACCTTTATTTGATATTTTAATCTCTTCTTCTGTTTCTAGTTTAATATGTTCTGCATTTAAAGTAATCTTACACTTTTCATCTTCATAGATTGTTTCTTCTTCATTAATAAAGTCTTCTAGTATACTATCAAAGTCATGAAGTTTCATTTCTTTTTCTACCGTAGGCGCAAAATTCCTCTTAAAACGTTTTCTATAATTGCTAGGTGATATACCATAGATTTCTTTAAATGCTTCTGTATAAGCCTTAGAATTAGGCATACCACATTCATCTGATATCTCTGATATATTCTTGATGCCTTCTAATAGATCTTCTAGAGAAGCACGAATACGTACACTGTTTAAATATTTAATAAAAGTAATACCAGTAAACTTCTTAAAAAGTTTAGACGTATAACTTAAGCTAAATGAAAGTGTATCTGCCACATCACCTAAAGTAAGATTTTCATTATAATGTGAATCTATATATAAAATAGCCTGCATATAGTTCTTATGGGCTTCATCCTGTAAAGGTAAAGAAGACATAGAGAATGAGACCTGAGAAGCAATAGAGAGGATATCCATCATATAGGCATTCAAAGTATAGAGGTTATAGTTTTCCTGTCTAATAAGTTTGAGGATTCCTGATATCTTATTTTTTAATTGATCATAGGCCTGATTTGTGACAATCATTGTAGAAAAAGCCTCATTACTATTCCCACTCAAAGCGGAAGTCATACGATCAAAATCTATGTGTATTGTAAGAATCACTCCATCTTTCTTATGAGAGATTAAATGTATATCTCCAGGGGCAATCATCACAAGTTCACCTTTAGATAGTTTAGAAGTAAGCTTCTCTGTCACTATCTGATATTCTCCCTGCAAGACATAAGAGAGTTCTAAACTATTTTGTCTAGAGAAGATATGACGATCAAAGCTGTTGATACTTAAAGAGAGAGGATATCCAAACTTCTGTCCTGAAAAATCATAATAACTTGTCATATTCATCATAATAGTAATTCCTCCAGATATTTACCTATTCCATCATGATCACAATCATCACATACTGCATCGGATAGTTCTTTCACATGTTCAAGTGCATTCCCCATTGCGACACCTGTTCCTGCTTTAATAAGCATAGGGAGATCATTTTCACCATTTCCAAAAGCAATTGTATCCTTTAAATCTACATGGTGATGCTCCGCAATTCTTTCTAACATTGTTCCTTTATCAACACCTTTTGGTCCTATTTCAAGCCAATAAGGATCAACTAAAGAACATGTATAATCCAGTCCCTGCGTGTCAAAAGAAGGACGTCCAAAAAAGACAAACTTATCAAATATTGCATCAACGTGTATTGGAATATGCAAATGTAGTAATCGAACAAGTAATGATTCGTTATAGTGAAACATGATTCTTTTATTGTTTATATATACGATAAAGCCATAGTGATGATCTTTCGCATATTTTCTTACTTTTAGATAATCGTCATAGTTTAAACGTTCATGTTCAAATATCTTATTACCTAAATGATCATGATAGTTTTGGCCATTGTTGCAGGAATAGCCACTCATTGGATATTTTTCAAAATGAAGCATATTACCATACTTCTTTAGACTATTAATATGTCTACCACTAGAGAGAATAACACCTATCCCCTTCTCTTGTAGTTTAATAAGTGCTTCTAGTGTTCGTGGTGAGATTTTAGAACGACGGTTTAGTAATGAACCATCCATATCGCAGAATATGAGTTTCATAGAACACCTCCTAGAAACCATCATAACACAAAAGGCTTCAAGACATAATTCCTGAAGCCAAAGTAATGAGATATTTAATAAAAATGATAAGTATAAATGTAATCATGAACGTATGAGAACCTAATCTTTTATAGAATAAAGACATACATAGTCCTACAACTATTTCAATGAAGACTGTTCCTATAAGTCCTAAGATACAAATATCATAGAAGAAGAAATCAGTGAGAATAGAAAAGAAAACAAATACAACAAGTGTATTTACTAT
>NZ_DAWDDM010000167.1:0-4461 GCF_052354645.1 Catenibacterium sp. | reverse complement strand
ATAACTAATAATTAATATAATCAAAGGAATCATCTTTAACTTATCACATATATTTTCAAAGATAGAGACACATGCATTATATTGTGCATCATTGGATGTAAGCTTGAGGTGATTCCAATCCAATGTTTTTCTTTGTGCTTTCTTTATAAAGCCTTCTGTATTGCTGTTTTTATTTAAATAATAAGTAACAGAAGAAACAGTTTGTTCAGTATGACTTAATGACTGCGCTTTTGATAAAGCGATAAAGATAGTATTATAAGGCTTTAAATGACTTAATAGCCCTACTTTATTCTTATAGATTCCTACAATAGATAATGATACATCTCCTTTTTCTGTGTTTAATTGAATATCGTCTCCTAAACTTAGATTATTATTTTTCGCAAGTGCATAAGAAATTACTGCATTGGATGTATTCTCATCATTCTTATTTAAAAGTCTTCCTTCTTTAAGTTTATATTCTTTTGAATTAAAGTCCTGGATCAGCGTCATAGAGGAATAACCTGCAAGAAGAAATGTATCTTCTTGTAATTTTGTCAAACGAATACGAGGGAAAGAAAGACGTGTATTAACTGATTTAAGTGTATGTGAAGATGCATTGACTAGTTGTTCATAGTTATAAGTTTTGACATCTTTAATAGTAGTTAATTGTTTGGCATCTCTGATACTTATTCCATTATCAGATGATAGTGTGACTTCATACTTTAATTGTTTCTTATACTTATTAATAACCTGTAATGATCCCTGCTTAATGAACAAACACATCATAATAAGATTCATTGTGATACATACAATGATAAATAACGATAAATAATGTAGACCCTCTTTCCCTTTAAACATAATACTGCCTCCTTATAAATATAATAAGAAATAATATTTGCGGTATTATGGAGTAAATATGGGAAAAATTGAGTAAAAAAAACAGTGGATAAAATCCACTGTCAAAAACAAAAGTATATTATTCAGCAACTTTCTGTTCTTTGATAACCTTAGCGATAGATTCGATTACGTCCTTTTCGTCTTCACCTTCAGCTTCGATTTCTACAGTAGCCTTAGTTGGAACACCTAAAGACATAACACCCATGATTGATTTAAGGTTAACGCTCTTACCGTTATAGATTAAGTTAATATTGCTAGAGAATTTGCTAGCCTGATTTACTAAGATTGTAGCAGGTCTTGCATGTAAACCTACTGGGTCAGATACTACGAATGATAATTTTTCCATTTAAAAAATTCCTCCTTATGAATATGGTATTATTATATCACAAATCCTAATTTTTTCTATAACTTTATGTCATTTTTTACTAACGCTTACAAAAGCGTTGATATATACGCTATTTTTTTGATAATAATTTTTTATAATTGTATAAATCCGACACCTAAAACAGAACCACAATTCCATTCTTTTGTATGTCCAGGGTGTTTAAAAGCCAATGCAAGATTACCCATTTCATAGACCATTACGCCACCTTCTGGGATATCTACAACTTCTACATGGTCTAATATTTCAGGACCAAACACCTTTTCATCACTATATACTGCTGCCTGCATATTTGTGATTGTCAGAAGTTTGCCTTTCACCATAAAAGAAAATTTATAAACATTCTGAGAACCTTCTAAAGGAATCTTTTCGACAAGAATCTTATCAGGATCAACGCCTAATGTTTCAAAGATACGAGACTGTTGGAAAGACATTGCTTTCTTTAGTTCTTCGTTTAATTGTTTCTCTTTAGAATAATCATTTTTACTATAGTCATGCTGTGTTGCATTGACATCTACATCTAACATCCATGGATCAAATCTAAATTCCATTTTCTTTCTCCTCTACTAATTCATTTTTTGTTTCTGAACGATATTCTACTAATCTTTCAAACCAAATCTTACATAATGCACCTACTGGTACAGAAACGAGCATTCCTAAGAATCCACCAATCATACTACCGAAAATAAGTGATACGATAACAAGTACAGGATGAATATCAATACTTGCACTAAGTAATCTTGGGTTAATAATATTACCGTCTACACCCTGAATAATAAGTAGCGCAATCAAAGCTCTTAAGGCCATATGTAAATCAGCTGTCACAAGACCAATAATTGCTATAGAACCATATCCAAGGAATGGTCCTACATAAGGTATTAGATTACCTATACCAACTAATAATGCAATCACAATCCAGAATTTAACATGTAAGAAGCCAAATGCTACACTTACCATAACAAACATAAGAAAAGCATCAATCACCTGGCCACGTACATAACCAGAGAATACACCTTCAACATCAATTAATAATTGATGAATAACAGTGTCTACTTTTCTACTTGTAAAAGCTTTAATACTCTTACTCCAATAATTCCATAGTTTTTCTCCATCAAGCATAAAATAAATCGCAAAAATAATAGAGAATAGTAAATTAGTGAAGAAGTCTGATACTTTAGTGATACCGCCTAGAAGATTACTTGTAACACTATCAACTGCTGTCTTTAAGAACTGCTGTACTTGTACTGTAGAAATACTCATGGATTTAAGCTGTACGATGATTGCATCATAAATCGCATTCACATTCTTTGCGACAATACGTAAGAAATCACTCATATCCTTAAACTGTGTGACTGCAAGTTCTTTACCAATACTTTTAATCACAAAAGTAGATAATAATGCAAAAACAAATAATACAATTAAAGAAGTAATCGCAACAGATAACTGATGACTTAACTTCTTCTTTTCTTTAAAATAAGAAACATTTCTAAGAGATGATTCTACCTTTTCTACAACCGGCTTTAATAAATAGGCAATCACAAAGCCAATGAGTAATGGCGTAAATACCTGACTTAAAAATCCCAATCCCTTCTTAAGAAATGAAAGAATGTCTGAGATGTTACTTCCCGCTGCAATCACAAGATAGATTGCAATGACAGTAAGTACTACATAAATAGATATCTGCGTATATTTTCTATTAGGTTTAAAATGAAACATAATACCTCCCTACATAAGAGGGCTAAAGAAACGTAAGATACATCTCCATCCTCTTAATACAACACTTGTATTTATATACTTTTCTGATACATCCTGACTTATTTCAAATAGTTCATCAAAGTCTTCTCTTAATTCTTTGACTGCATGATTATGTGTAAACCAGCATCCATTTTCAAAGTGTAGATAAAGACTTCTAAAGTCAAAATTAATTGTACCAACAACACCGACCTGATCATCAACTAGACATTGTTTTGAATGTATAAATCCAGGAGTATATTCATAAACATGAATACCTGCCTGCACAAGATGTGAATAATAGCTTCTAGTCACTGCAAAGACAACTGCTTTATCAGGAATACCTGGTGTAATAATTCTTACATCAACACCTCTTTTTGATGCAAGAATTAGTTCTCTTTGCATTTCGTCACTTAATATCAGATATGGTGTAGTGATATAGATATGATCAACAGCATGTTTAATCATATTTAAATAGACATTCTCACCTGTTTCTTCATCATCTAAAGGAGTATCTGAGTAAGGGATGATATATCCTTCACCTGATACTTTATGACCTTTTAAATAAAGTGTGAGGTCTTCATAATCTTCTTTACTTGATGTCTGCCACATCTCAAAGAATATCTTTGTGAGAGAGTCTACTGCATCACCCTCTAATCTTACTCCAGAGTCCTTCCATAGTCCATAAGGATGTGTGTAATTGAAGTATTCATCTGCAAGATTATAACCACCAGTATAGCCTATTAGACCATCTATGACAGTAATCTTACGATGATCACGATTGTTCATAAAGGGATTTAAAACAGGAAAGATAGGGTTAAATACACGACACTGTATACCTTCTTCATGAAGACGTGCTCTAAACTTATTATTAATAAATCCTACACTTCCCATATCATCATAAAAGACTCTGACATCCACGCCCTGTTTAACTTTTTCTACAAGGATATCTTCTATCTGTCTCCATGCATTTGAATCTTCTATCGCATGATATTCCATGAATATGAATTCTTTAGCGTTATTTAAGTCATGTAGTTGTGATTCCAATGCATCATTTGTGGAACTATAGAATTTTATCTTTGTATGATTAAAAGTAGGAAAACCTAAAGATTGTAGATAATAAGCTTCTGTGGCATGAAGAGGATCATTCTGTTGTAGTAAGTTATACCCTTCTGTTTCTATCTTATAGCTACTTAGATCATCATTTACTTTATTGAACTTCTTCTGTACTGTCTTCAACAATGAAGGTCTACCAAACAAGATATATATAGCTAAACCAAAGACAGGAAAGATGAGAATCAAAACAATCCAAGATAGCTTAAAAGCACTATTATCCGGTCTTCCATAAATACGTAGTACGCATATAAACGCAATTATACTCATGAATGTATCAAAAGCAGCATAGTACTCAGATAAATGTATCGCAAGATTCACAATCATGAAGACCTGAATAATAATTAGAAGTGCTGCAA
>NZ_DAWDDM010000166.1:0-4474 GCF_052354645.1 Catenibacterium sp. | reverse complement strand
CTACTAAGGATAACTTAGCTTGGCGTGTAGACTGTGAATTTGTTTCATCTGATGGTAAAGTTGAACTTGCTACATGCGCTAAAAAGAATAACTTAGATGCAATTCATGATACAGTTCATGAAATGGCAAGAGATGAAGCAAGACATGGTAAAGCATTAAAAGGTTTATTAGATAGATATTTTGGAAAGTAATTAAATCATAAAGAATTTGAATCTTACTACTTATATGTGGTAAGATTTTTTTTAGTTATTGACAATTAGAAGAAATAAGATAATAATATAACTGTGTTAGATAACACTGTTATATTTTAGAAAGGTACCAAAAAATATGACGACTAAAGCTATCAAAACACAAGAACTCATACTAGAAACTGCGTTGAAACACTTCTTAAAAGAAGGTTATGCAGGTGCATCTTTAAGAAAGATTGTTAAGGATGCAGGACTCACTACTGGTGCATTTTATAAGTATTATCCTACAAAAGAGAAGTTATTTAATGCACTCATTGATCCTTACTTAGAAGATATTTATAAAATCTACGATGAAATAATTGATCAATTTGAAAAACTATCAGCAGACGATCAGACAAACAATATGTCATATTCTGCTGAATATGGTTTAGACCGTATGATTCACTATTTATATAACCACCATGATCATTTTAAACTATTATTTAAATGTGGAGATAGTGGTAAATATGAAGAGTTTATTCATAATATGGTTGATCGTGAAATAAAAGCAACTTATAAATATCTTGAAACAATGAGACGTGCAGGAATGGATATTCCTGAAGTCAGTGACCTTATGATGCACATGGTTTACACAGGATTCTTCTCATCAATTCTACAAATTATCGAACACGATATCGACAAGGATACTGCAATAAAAATCTTATCTCAGTTAAGAGAGTTTCAAACAGGTGGCTGGGAACGTGTATGGGGCATTAAATTTCCAGCATAATAATAAAGCGGCAATACCGGTAAGCCGCTTATATTATTATCAATGGGTTAGTTAAAACTAACATAAGGAGGAGCTAAACATATGAAGAAAAAATCAACTACTGCCTGGATCTTAGAATGGGCAGGACAGAAAAAGAGTTCCTATGTACTCAGTGTCATACTAGCGATAGGTAATGTAGTATGTAAAATCATTCCCTATTTTATTATTATCGATGTGGTAAAAATGTTTTTAAATGGTTCAAAGAACTTTAATGATTATATGTATGATGCGATTTTAATTGCGGTATCATTTATAATTGCTGAATTATTTCATTCACTCTCTACAACACTATCACATAAAGCCACTTTTACAGTACTTGCAAATATTAGAAAAGCATGCTGTGATAAGCTTGCTCGTGTACCTCTTGGTTATGTAAAAGATACATCATCTGGTACATTTAAAAATATCATGGTTGAAAGAATAGATAGTATTGAAACAACTTTGGCTCATGTTATTCCAGAGTTCACATCCAACTTACTTGGGCCAGTTGTTATATTGATTTATTTCTTTACTATTGACTATAGACTTGCACTTTGGTCACTTGTACCAATTGTAGTAGGGTTTATCTCTTATTTTGGAATGATGCTTGATTTTAAGCCTAATTTTGAGAAAACAGTGAAAGCGACAAAGGATTTAAATGATGCAGCAGTAGAATATATTGATGGTATTGAAGTCATTAAAGCTTTTAGTAAAACAGAAAGTTCTTATGAAAGATTTACTACATCCGCAAAGGCTTATGCCAATTCTTTTATTTCATGGATGCGTAAATGTTCTATATTTCATGCTTTAATGATGACTATTACACCTTATACACTTCTTACTGTATTACCGTTAGGTGCTCATTATGTCGCAAATGGTTCACTTACTGTCGATCATTTTATATTATGTATTATTTTATCTCTCAGTATTGCAGGACCTCTTATTACCGCATTTTCTTATACAGATGATCTAGGTAAAATAAGTGTTATTGTAGGAGAAGTTACAGGTATCTTAGACCAAAAAGAACTTGAAAGACCGCAAAAGAGCATAGATATCCCTCATGATAACTCTATTACACTTAAAGATGTAAAGTTCGCTTATCATGATCAGGAAGTTCTTCATGGCATTAATATGTCGCTTCAGGCAGGTAGTGTCAATGCCATTGTAGGACCTTCGGGAAGTGGTAAATCTACGATTGCGAAGCTTATTGCTTCTTTATGGGATGTAGATAGCGGTAGTATTGAAATCGGCGGTGTAGATATAAAAAATATTGCCTTAAACGATTTTAATAAAAGAATAGCTTATGTAGCTCAGGATAATTATCTGTTTAATGAAACAGTCCGCGAAAATATCAGACAAGGAAATCCAAACGCTACTGATGAAGACATAATAGAAGTCACAAAAAAGAGTGGATGTTATGATTTTATTATGCAGTTAGAAAATGGTTTCGATACAATTGTGGGAGGTGCTGGAGGACATCTTTCTGGAGGAGAAAGACAACGCATCTCTATTGCAAGAGCAATGCTCAAAGATGCACCTATTATTATTCTTGATGAAGCTACTGCATATACTGATCCAGAAAATGAAGCAATCCTGCAGAATTCTATCGCAAAGCTTGTGACAGGTAAAACATTAGTAGTCATAGCACATCGACTTTCTACTGTAAAAGACAGTGATCAATTGTTTGTAGTTGATGAAGGAAATATTGTCGCTCATGGTACACATGATGAACTACTTGAAAAATGTCCGCTTTATAGAGATATGTGGAATGCACATATTTCAGTCAAAGATATAGTAAAGGAGGTACAATAATATGTTTGGGATTCTCAATAAATTCTTTAAATTCTCAGGTAAAGAAAATGAAAAGAAATTCAAGATATCTATATTATTAGGCGTCATTGAAGCTCTTTCCTCAGCAATGAAGATACCTGCTATGATGTATATTCTTATGGGATTAATGAATAATCAATCTATGGGAAAGTATATAACTGGTGCCACTTTGATGATGCTATGTGCTATTGTGATTTCTATTATATGTAAGAGATTTTCTACAGTCTTACAGACAGATGGAGGCTATAATGCCAGTGCCTTTACAAGAATCAAGATTGCTGAGCATTTACGTTATCTTCCAATGGGTTATTTTAATGCGAATAGTATTGGTGAAATCTCTTCAGTTACTACAAATACTATGGAACTATTGGGGGATATTGCTGCAAGAGTCGTTATGTTGACAACTCAAGGTATTCTAGAAACTTTTATGATTATCTTGATGATCTTCATTTTTGATTGGCGAATTGGACTTATTTCTATAGCCGGTGTTGCTGTATTCTTCATTATTAATTCTTTAATGCAAAATGCATCAAAGAATTGTTCAGAAGAAAAGGTATTATGTGACACGGAACTTGTAAATCAAATTATGGAATACTTGCAGGGTATATCGGAAGTTAAATCTTATAATTTGCTTGGAAAACAGGCTGAAAAGTTAAATAATGCGAATGAAGCATGTCAGAACATTAATACGAAGATGGAGCTTCTCTTTGTGCCATACCATTTTTTTCAGGGTATTGTGACGAAAGTGACTGCCGCTATTATTATCATCGCAAGTGCATCATTTTATATTCATGGTACAATGAGTGCTATTTATGCGATTGGTATGACTATTTCTTCATTTATGCTTTATTCTAGCTTAGAATGTGCAGGTAATTACTCTTCATTATTACATGTAGTAAGTGTATGTGTAGATAAAGCTAATGCGATTTTAACACTTAATACGATGGATATTGATGGAAAAGAGATCAATCCAGAACATCATGACATCAAGCTAGATCATATAACATTCTCTTATGATCAAAGAAAAATCATTGATGATGTCTCTTTGACTATCCCAGAAAAGACAACAACAGCGATTGTTGGTCCTTCTGGTGGAGGAAAAACCACTCTTTGTAATCTGATTGCAAGATTCTGGGATGTAGATAGTGGAACAGTCACATTAGGTGGTATCAATGTGAAAGATTATAGTATGAATAGCTTAATGAATAATTTCGCATTTGTTTTCCAGAGAGTTTATTTGTTTGCGGATACAATAGAAAATAACATTAAGTTTGGCTGCCAGAATGCGACACATGAAGAAGTTGTTGCAGCAGCAAAGAAAGCATGCTGTCATGATTTTATTAGTGCACTACCAGAAGGGTATAATACACTCATTGGGGAAGGCGGCGCATCATTATCAGGTGGTGAAAAACAACGTATTTCTATTGCGAGAGCTATCATGAAGGATGCACCTATTGTCATATTGGATGAAGCAACAGCCAACGTAGACCCAGAAAATGAAAAAGAGTTAATGGAAGCAGTAGAAGCTCTTACTAAAGAAAAGACAATCATTATGATTGCACATAGATTAAAGACAGTAAGACAAGCCCATCAAATTATAGTTATTGATCAAGGTCATATTGCCCAGCAGGGAAATCATCAATCATTAAAGAAACAGTATGGAATGTAT
>NZ_DAWDDM010000165.1:0-4498 GCF_052354645.1 Catenibacterium sp. | reverse complement strand
TGAAGGGGCATGTACCATACGGTTACCACCAATATAGATACCAACATGATGAACACCAGAATATGAACCATTTGAACTAAATAAAATAATATCACCAGCCTGCATAGAACCACGATCTACCTGTGTTCCTACACCACATAATGTCTTAGTCGTATTTGATCCAATATTAACACCAGCCTGATAATGAGCCCAGTTAACTAGACCTGAACAGTCGAACTTAGTCCAGTTAGGGTTTGCAATCTGACTCATAGAGTGACATCCACCCCATGAATACATATAACCCTGACGAGTTAATGCCTTGTTCGCAATCGCAAGTCCTCTAGAAGACTGATCTGGACTAGGTGTTGGTGTTGGTATTGTATTCCCTCCACCATTGTTTGATGAACCACTGTTGTTTGATGATCCTCCATTATTAGAAGAACCACTATTACTAGAAGAACTGTTGTTCTTGTTTGGTGTTGCATGAGTTACACCACTTACTTTAGATTCATCTGATGCCTTACTTAATTCAACTAAGTTCTGGGCAATTGTACCAATGTTGCTTTCATTATCAGATAAATCACTCTGCTTATCCTGTAAAGCCTTCTGTTCAGCTTCAAGTTTTGCAACTAATGATTTCTGTAATTCTTCAGCCTGACTCTTCTGCGCATTAAGTGCAGTCTGAGTATCTACAAGTGTCTGTTTCTGAATTTCTAACTGCTTCTGTTCTTCCTTGATTTCATTCATTAAATCTGTTTCATAAGAAGTTAAATCCTTAAGAGTTGCAGCTCTTGAAAAGAAATCTGAGAATGAACTTGCATTAAATAAATAATCAACATAGGCATTAGAATTCATCTGACTCTGCATAGAATAAATTCTATCCTTTAATAAAGCCTTCTTTTCATTTAGATTGTTTTCAGCATTTGTGATTGCAGTATTCATATAAGCAATCTTCTGAGTAGCTTCATTGATCTGACTATTTAAGCTATTAATCTTATCTGCTGCATCTGAAATAGATAGCTTTGCACTATCAACACTGCTCTGCTTGCTGCTGATTTCACTCTTTAAGCTTGCACTCTTTGTTTTTAAGTATTTATTAAACTCTTTACAAGTATTCTGATTTGAACGTGTAAGTGTCTTAGATGAACAAAGCTTATAATACTTTGTTTCCTGACCTTCAAATTTATTGGCCGCTTCTACTGTATTCACATTAGAAAAAGCAAGCGGAGTTACCATCGCACATGCAATAAGCAATGATACTATTTTATGTCCTCTTTTCACAAAATCACCTTCCTTTACGCACAGTTAATTATAACACAACTCCAATTAAAACCCAATGTCATATGTAAATTCACATAATCTTAAGAAGTTTTAGCCTTTCTGATTCTTCATGCTTCAAAACTGTCTTTTCGAGATAGTGACTCCAACAATCTGCATCTTTAATCAGTTCACTATAGACATCATCTATGCGTTCTTTATGTGAATGATTACTGATTGCAGTTATAATAATGTTCTTTTCTTCTTCGCTAAATATAGGATCCAGTAATTCTTTTGCCAATTCACTTGAACGAGTGGCATGCTGGAAACTAGAAGAATAAATAGGAACCGCAATATCATGAAGAAGACCGATAATAGCACATAATTCTTCATCTAGATTTCTTTCTTTTGCAAGTAATAAACACAATGTTTCTACCTGAAACATATGTGCAATAGCATCTCTTTTATAATATCCATGACTTTTTTCATCTAAAAGATGTAAGACTTCATCACGTAAGCTAAAGTAACGATTCATCGTCTTAGTCCCTTAGGAAATAAATTTTTAACCTGATTGCTTTCTTTATAGAAAGAAAGTGGATAACCATCTACAAAGATGACACCAAAGCCTTTTTCTCCTGTTCCTTCTAAAGTTTCACCATGAATATATTTTTTGATTTCTTCACTTTCACTTGGATAGTCATAACTTCTTTTTACATCTTGTTTAGTGAGAGTTAGGGCAAGAGAATAGCTAGGTATAAATCTATTCTTTCTCACTTCACCTAAATAAAGCCCATTACGTAATACTCTGATTCCTTTGAGTTCTGGGAAGTTCTTCTTTATTGCATAAAGGTGTCCATTATTTTCTATGATGTATGAAGGTACTTTCTTATTGAGGTTTTCCTGATAGAAAGCTTTTAAGACCTTTAAGTCAGCCGGATTTACTTGAGACTTCATAGTACGTACTTGTTTTCTTGGACTATTACCTGGTTTTCTTAGCAAGGCGATAAAGTGCCCTTCTCCACGATAATGATGAGGATAACATCTCACCACTTCATCTAGATCAACACCTGGACATAAACCATGAGATTTAGTAAGAGGAAGTAATTCAAAGCCAAGTTGATCCACTGCATAATGAACCATTGCTTCATTTTCTTCATATGAGTAAGTACATGTAGAATAAATAACCATACCACCCTGCTTCAACATTTCATAAGCACCCTTTAAAAGATTCTTTTGAATATGAGCACATTCTAATACCTTTTCTTCACTCCATGTATCTATTGCCTGTTCAAGTTTTCTAAACATCCCTTCTCCACTACAAGGTGCATCTAAGACAATCTTATCAAATGCTTCCTGAAATTGTTTAGTAAAGCGCATGGGATCTATATTTGTGACTATTGTATTATCTAAACCAAAACGTTCAATATTCTCACTTAAAATACGGGCACGAGAGGCTTCTATATCATTCGCAATTAATACACCTTCTCCAGTTAATCGAGATGCAATCTCACAGCTTTTACCTCCTGGTGCCGCACACATATCTAACACAAAATCATCAGGTTCAATAGGTAATGCATCTGCTACAAGCATCGCACTTGGTTCCTGGATATAATAAAGTCCTGCAAGAAAATAAGCACTTCTTCCTGGATGATAGTTTTCATCATAGAGATAACCATTCTCCACAATAGGATGATGTTCTACATAGTTCTTATCTAGCACTCTTTCTACATTTTTCTTATTTCTATTTAAATAGAGACCTTTAACTGGCTTTTCTAACAAAGCCTTCTTAAAGTCATCATATTCATCTTTTAATAAAGACTTCATACGGGCATCAAACTGTTCCATAAATTCACGTCCTTTCTGAACTATTATACAAAAAAATAGATGCGTTGACTACTTTTGATATGATACAATGTGAAAAGGGGGATTATTCAATGAGGTGTTCATGGGCTAAAAGTAAAGAAGCAATCAAATATCATGATGATCGATGGTGTAAAGAAACACATGATGAAAAAATGTTATTTAAGATGCTTGTTTTAGAAGGCATGCAGGCAGGATTATCCTGGGATACTATTTTAAAAAAGGAAGAAGCTTATAATCAGGCATTTGATGATTTTGATTATCACAAAATTGCCTCTTATTCTAATGAAAAAATAGAATCTCTCTATGAAGCTGAAGGGATTATTCATAATCGTTTAAAAATCAATAGTATTATAATCAATGCGAAAGCTTTTCTAAACGTGCAGGAAGAGTTTGGCAGCTTTGATCATTATATCTGGTCTTTTGTAGATTTTAAGGTGATTGATCATCGTTATGTGGATGAAAAAGAAATTCCTGCAAGTGATGCACTGTCTACTAAGATATCTCAAGATTTAAAGAAACGTGGCTTTAAATTTGTAGGTCCTGTGATTATTT
Source organism: Catenibacterium sp. (assembly GCF_052354645.1). NCBI lineage: Bacteria > Bacillati > Bacillota > Erysipelotrichia > Erysipelotrichales > Coprobacillaceae > Catenibacterium > Catenibacterium sp. The sequence goes on along the minus strand of NZ_DAWDDM010000165.1, from coordinate 847 downwards.
ATAGTTATTTACAGGCGATTGGTATTTATAATGATCATCTCATGAATTGTGAATGGAGGTAAAGGATATGACACGTATTGATGAAACTATTAAGAGACATGATAAGGGTTATAACTGTGCACAGGCTATTGCATGTACTTATTGTGATCTTGTAGGTATGGATGAAGAAACAATGTTTAAGGTAGCTGAAGGCTTAGGTCTAGGTGTAGGCTGCATGGAAGGAACTTGTGGTGCTGTTACTGGTGCATGTCTTCTAGCAGGATGTAAGAATAGTACAGGCAATCTAGATAAGCCAAATAGTAAAGCAAGTACTTATAAGTTATCTAGAGAAATCATGCAGAAATTTAAAGAAAAAAATTCTACAACTACATGTAAAGTTTTAAAAGGTGTAGAAACAGGTAAGTTGTTAAGAACTTGTCCTGACTGTATTAGAGATGCCGCTGCTATTGTAGAAGAAGTATTATTTAGTGAGGAATAGTCATCTATTCCTTTTTTTAGACACAAAAAAAAGCTGAGAATTTATCCCAGCTTAATCATTAACAGTTGGTGCCCTTGACCGGACTCGAACCGGTACGGGTTTGAAGCCGGCAGATTTTGAGTCTGCTATGTCTACCAATTTCATCACAAGGGCATTGACAACGTTATTATTATAGTATGCATAAGGGATGTTTTCAAGAAAAAAATGGTTTATTTTGATGTGCTTCTCATAATTTTTTCTAACACATATACTATTTGAATAAATTTTCACTCATATAAGTAGCATAAAAAGAAATATTTTTATTTTTTTCTAAATGTATTCGCTTACTTTGTAAAAATCATTGACATTTGGTTTTAAGGCTCTTATATT